>NZ_CACVRB010000004.1:0-113928 GCF_902756455.1 Candidatus Avelusimicrobium caledoniensis
CATGAAAAATTTCTTATCCATTTCGGCGCTTTTTATAAACAGCACTCAAGGGGCGGATAAACAACAACAGCAAAAGAACACAACAAAAACAGTGTGGCTCTAATTAAGTGGAAGTTGAGTCCCAAAATGCCTGCCCCCGGCAAGGGGGTTGACATCGTTTTTTTTTTGCTACATTTTATTTGTTGATAAAAAGGAGGTTGTATGAAAAACAAACAAGCGTTTACGCTTATTGAATTATTGGTTGTCGTTCTTATCATCGGCATACTCGCCGCGGTCGCGCTCCCGCAGTATCAAAAAGCGGTGTGGAAAAGCCGCGCGGTGCAACTGATGACGTTGTCCAAAAGTTTAGCTACGGCCCAACAAATGTATAAATTGGCTAACGGCTCAAACGCGCTTACGTTTAGCGAGTTAGATTTGGGGTTTGATAATTGGACCGCGGCCGATGCGTCCACTTTGGGAGCTGTCGCGCCGGCCGGCGGAGATGTGGCCCGTTATAATGACGATTTTGAATTGGTGCTCAATTACACGGGTGGAAACGGAAATTTAGCTCTGTTTCGCAAGGGGAAATATAAAGGGAACGGTTTTTATACAAACATGAACGGAAAAATTTATTGTATGGAGTGGTTCCATTATTATAAGGAAGAAGCCGGGAGTTTTTGCCAAAAAGTATTGGGAGCTCCTGCGTTATCTATCACGGAGTCTAACGTGCGTTATTACGCGATGCCCTAAATTTATTTTCCGGCTTTTAAGACGGGTTTTGGTCCGGCGCGAAGATACGTTTTTTTAGCCGGCTTTTGGGAAGAACGGCGGGCTTTTTTCGCCGTTTTCTTTTGAGGTTGCGGCGGCACTTTAACACCGTAGAATTTCAAAATACCCTCATACAATGCTTTTACTAACGGCGCACGGCCTTGCCTGGTGCGGGCCATTTGCTCTTGCTCGGGGATCATCATATACGCGTTTTCTACTAAGATACTGGGAATTTGCGGGATACGCGGGATAAACAAAACATCATTTGCTATCATGCCGTTGTCGGGCAATTTGACGTTTTTAGTAAACGATTGGTACACCGCTTGAGCCAGTTTAAAACTGTGCGGATAATTGTAATACACCGAGTAGCCGCGGTGCCGCGAAAGCGGGTTAATCGTTTCCGGCAGTGCGTTATAGTGCAAGCTGACAAAAATGTGGGCGTTCTCTTGCAAGGCCTGTTCATAACGTTCTTGCAAACTTTTGCGGTTGTTGCCGCGGCGCGTCAAAATGACCGTTGCGCCTTGTTTTTCCAATAACGGTTTTAAATCTTCCGCCAATGCTAGCGTGCCTTCATACTCCAGGTATCCCGTCGGGCCGACCGCTCCGTCGTACGGGGCTTTGCGCCGCGGGCTGTGTCCCGCGTCTAATAAAATACGCGCACCGGCCAGCGGTTTATTTTTAGTAGGCGTTAGAGTTGGATTGTGGATAAAGTCCAATACTAAATTGCCGTCTTCAAAATCGTACGCGTGGCCCCACGGGAGCGTATCGGGGCGGAAATAAATTTTAAATAAAATCGTGTTTTTTTCCGGCTCAGACCACGTAACATTTTCCACCACGGGGCTAGTGGTATCGGCGGTAAAATTTTCATCAAAACCGTCTGTGTAGTAGAAAGTAAGTTCAAAACGGTTGTTAAATTCATGCACGCTAATCGGTACAGGATGTTTCCCCGCAAAAGTTAAACGGGTTTTGTCGGGTTGTACGGTTAAATTCATTTCTTGCAAATGATTGGGAGTATTTGCGGTTGTTTCTGTTACGTGCAGCTTATCCATTTCCAACCAAGCGGTTTCGCTGTCGTTTAAGCGGATGCGGTATTGTTCGTTTAACCGCCCGTTAATTTGCACGTTGCCGTAGGCACGGTAGAACGGATATAAGTTTTCACGCGCGGTGGGGATCTTGCGAAGTTTTACTCCGTCGGAAGTGATTTGAGCGGTACGCAACGATTCTTTTTCGCTTAAAATCTTAATTTTTTCTTTAGCGGTAATTTTTGTGTTCGTGTGGGTTGTTGGATCTTTCAAGCGGTAAACTGCTTTGACGGTTTTGGGTTTTTGTTCCGGGTCAATGACAAATTGCGCCCGGTATACGCCCGGCGAAGAAGCCATTTCTTTAAGCGAAATGCTTTTTCCGTTTTTCAGCCCGGATAAACTGGCGGTCACTTCCGCACCCGGCGTGCCGCGCGCGTACAGGTCCAACGTGTCGCCGGGGAGCATTTCTACCGGCGTTTTAGGGAAAATTTCTTCTTCGTCAAATTCGGCTTTGCCGGAAAAATCTTTAATATCCGCTCCCGGCACGGTAATATGCCGCACCGCCCGATACGTATTGGAAACGGTTTTAGCAGTCAGTTCAAACGTAAAATTTCCGCTTTGTACGGGCAGGAACGTTAAAAATGCGCCGTTGTCTTGCACGGGTACGGACGTGCCGTTAATATCCAGCGTAACGGGGGACGGTAAGTTAATTTGCCCGAAGAGAAAAATGGCTTTTGCGCCGCGGGCCACGGTCAAATTTTCTTGCGGAAATTGTACGGTAATGGGCGCATTTTTCGGGGCAGTTTTTTCTTGGGCGGGCAGATAAGGGGCTACGGGTAATTCTTGCGCTTGGGCTACCGTCCACGCAAAAAAAAGAAGTAAAAGTAAAGAAAGTGTTTTGTTCATCCTTATAAAATGATAACATAATTATATGGGGAATTGTGAAGACATTATCCAATTTTTAGACACGTACTTAAACAGCGCGCGTATTACGGACATGAGCCACAACGGTTTACAAGTGGCCGGTACGCCGCGGGTGGAAAAAATTGTTTTTGGGGTTTCGGCCTCGTTGGAACTTTTCCGCAAAGCTAAAATGGCGGGAGCCGATTTAATCATTGTGCACCACGGGCTTTTGTGGGGGCAGGAACAGCCGCTTACGGGGATGTTTCGCGAGCGGGTCGCGTTTTTGCTTAAGCACGATATCAACTTGGCTGCCTATCATTTGCCGCTAGACAAACACCCGGTCGTCGGGCACAATGCGTGTTTGATGCGCGCGGTAAACGCGTTGCAAATCAAACCGTTTGGCGAGTATCACGGCGAAACTATCGGGTACAGCGGTGTGGTGGAAAATAAACCGCTTACCGAACTGGTACAAACGTGGGAAGAATTTTGCCAAACAAAAGCGCAAGTGCTTTCGTTCGGGCCGTCTAAAATTAACACGTTGGGAGTGGTTAGCGGCGGCGCACACAGCATGTTGCCGCAAGCGATTGACCAACACTTAGATCTATACGTTACCGGGGTGTTAGATGAACCCGTACAAGAATGGTGCCGGGAAGGCCATATCAACTGCGTGGCTCTGGGGCATTACAATTCCGAGAAGTGCGGCATCTTGGCTTTGCAGGAGCTTGTGGGAAAACACTTCAAAGTGGAAACCGAATTTATTGATATCGCAAACCCGATTTAATTAGTTAGAGGAGTCAAAAAATGGACGAAAAGACAGTACTTAAAAAAATTGATACCTATTCGCAGGATGTGATTGATTTGCAAACCAATATGATTGCCTGCCCGGCGGTTGCTCCGGCTTCCGGCGGTACGGGGGAAGGGGAAAAGGCGGCGTATTTACTTTCCGTTGTAAAAAAGATGAAATTTGATGAGGTCGTAGTAATCAACGTGCCGGATGCCCACGCGCCGACCGGCGTGCGCCCGAATATTTTGGCGAAATACTACGGTCAAAATAAAGAAAAAACTTTGTGGGTCATGGCCCACATGGATGTGGTGCCGGCGGGTGATTTGTCGTTGTGGGAGACGGATCCGTTTAAAGCGGTTGTCAAAGGGGATAAAATTTATGGGCGCGGCTCGGAAGATAACCAACAGGGTATTGTGTCGGGGTTGCTCGCGGTAAAAGCAATGATGGACCTGGGCGTCCGCCCTCCGTGCAACTACGCGCTTTTATTAAATGCCGATGAGGAAATGGGTAGCGAGTTCGGTCTTTTAGCTATCTTAAAGAAACACGGCCACTTGTTTGGCCCGCAAGATGTATTTTTAGTACCCGACGGCGGATTACCGGACGGAACCATGGTAGAAGTAGCCGAGAAAAATATGCTCTGGGCCAAATTTACCGTTATGGGCAAACCGACACACGCTTCCACGCCACACGCGGGAATCAATGCTAACCGGGCGGGAGCGTACCTGCAAATAGCCCTTGACGAACGGTTGCATAAAAAATTTAATAAAAAAGATAAGCTCTTTGCTCCGGAAGTTAAAAGCACGTTTGAGCCGACCAAACGCTTGGCCAATGTGCCTAACGTAAATACAATTCCCGGCCGCGATGAGTTTTATATGGACTGCCGCGTTTTGCCCCGGTACGATAATGAAAAAGTAATTAAGGAAATGAACAAAATCGCCCGGAAGATAGAGAAGAAATTTGGAGTTTCCGTCACGGTAGAGACTCCGATTAACGAATGGTCCAAATCTACCGATCCCAAACACCCGGTAGTACAGTTGACCCGCACCGCGGTACAGACAGTATACAAGAATAACCCCCGCATTATGGGTGTAGGCGGCGGTACGGTAGGTGCGTACTTGCGCAATGCGGGCTTTCCGGCGGTGGTTTATGCCAAGCTGGACGAAACTATGCACCAGCCCAACGAATACTCCAGCATCAAAAATACATTAGGCGATGCCAAAGTGTTTGCGTTAGTGGCGATGCGTTTTAATTAGCAAGAGGTAAACGATGAAAAAAGGTTTTACAACCGTTGAAATAGTAGTTATTATAGCGGTATTGGTGTTTTTATTCGTGTTTACGGTGCCTAAATTTATGACGCTGGTGCACAAAGCCCAAGAAGGCAGCACAAAACACCAACTGATGCGTGTGCGTAGTGCTATTGCGGCGTATTATGGTGAAAACCAAGGTACGTATCCGACGGATGATTTGTCCAGCTTGGTGCCGCAATATTTGGAAAAAATGCCTGAGGCCCGCGTGCCCGGTACGGCTCCGTCAGCCCACGTTTCTACCGGAAATTTTGAAACCGCGTTTACCAAAGTGGGCGGTTGGGCGTATGTGAACGATCCGGCCGATCCGCGTTACGGCGATTTCTTTGTCAATTCCGATAAAGAAGACAGCTACGGCAAAGCGTGGTACACGCATTAACCGCTATGACGGCTTTTATCCTCACGTTTGCTTTTTTATTCGGTTTGGTGTTTGGCAGTTTTTTAAATGTCTGCATCTACCGCATCCCGCGTGGTAAATCTGTTGCGTGGCCGCCGTCGGCTTGCCCGCAATGTGGCGCGGCGATCAAATGGTATGATAACATCCCGCTGATTAGTTACTTAATTCTTTTGGGTAAATGCCGCCAATGCAAAAAACCGATATCGTTGCAATATCCCGTGGTAGAACTTATTACCGGGCTGCTTACGGTATTGTTTGTATGGCGGTATGGAATAAGCGTGTGGACGTTTGCGGTGTTGGTGGCGGTATATGCGCTGATTTGTTTGTCCGTCATTGACTTTGAACTCATGATTATCCCGGACCGCTTTTCATTAGGGCTGATTGTGTGGGGCTTATTGTTTGCGTGGGCTAACCCCAATTTTAGCGGTATGTGGTGGCAGAAAGAATTATATGCCTTGTTGGGGGCGGCTACCGGGTTTTTCGGCGTGTTGGCGATTGCGCTAATCGGTACGTGGATATTTAAAAAGGATGCCATGGGCGGTGGCGACGTGAAACTGATGGGCGGCGTCGGTGCGCTTATCGGTTGGGAAGGCGTGTTGACCACTATTATTTTAGCGTCGTTTTTTGGCTTGGTGTATGCGGTTTTTCTGATGATTTTTAAAGGGAAAAAACGCTCAGACGCTATCCCGTTTGGGCCGTTTTTAAGTATGGGTGCGCTGATAAATTTGTTGTATCTTATCGTGCCGTCCATGCTGGTGATTGAGTTGTAAAAAAATCTCTTGTTGATTTACCCCCGTCTTTCTAAGACGGGGGCTTTTTGTTTGGGTAGGTCAGGCATAGCCTGACCTACATTTGACGTCAGGGTGGCCCCTGACCTATAAATCTCTTTTGTTGCGGCTCTTGTAGGTCGGATGTAAGTCCGACAATATATTACTCTGTTGAGAACGTCGGATTTACGTCCGACCTACGAAAACTCTCTTCATCCCTCGCCCCTTGCGGGAGAGGGTGGCCGGAGGCCGGGTGAGGGGTAATAAAAGCGGGGTATAACAGAACAAGGAAAATAACTTTACTATATACCCCTCATCGGTTTGTTCGGACGATGTCCGCCAAACCACTTCCCCCGCAAGGGGGGAAGTCAAACGGCGTTGTTTTCCCGTCGGTAAAAATTGCCTATTGACATCGTTTTTTTTTTTGCTACATTTTATTTGTTGATAAAAACTATCAAAGGAGAATAACATGAAAAACAAACAAGCATTTACGCTGATTGAATTACTTGTCGTCGTTCTCATCATTGGTATACTCGCGGCGGTGGCGTTGCCGCAATATCGGGTGGCGGTTGGAAAAGCAAGACTGGCTAAAATTATTCCGTCGGTTACAGCGGGTAAAATTGCGCTGGAAATGTACTATTTAGCTAACGGCTCTTATCCGCTTGATTCTACCACAACCGATTTTGGCTTTGATTTGGACTTGCCGGATTGTGGGTCGGGCCGGGCGGGCACAACAGGTGGTATCATTTGTCCGGATGGGAGTTATTATGATTTGTTAGATTACGGAGTAGCTAACGCGGCCGGTTGGTCTAAACCGTATCAAGTGGGTTATATGGTGTGGCTGACGCACTCAGAGCATCCGGACGAAAGGCGGTGTTTAGCCGTTTCCGCAAATGAGGTGGCCAAGAAAATTTGCAAAAGTATGGGCGGTACGGAAATTTCCGGGGAAACACACAGATATTTCAGGGAGACAGCAGGTAGCCCGATAACTGTGTATAAACTCCCCTAAATAGAAATAATAAAAGCCCCGGCGTTAAGCCGGGGCTTTTTGCGTCACTAAAACTTATTTGACGGGCACTTCGGCCGTTAGTTGGGCGGCCAGTTTTTTAAATGCTTTGCCGCGGTGGCTGATTTTATTTTTTTGGTTTTCGGTCAGTTCGGCTAGTGCTTTTTGCCCATCCTCCACCATAAAAATCGGGTCATAGCCAAAGCCGTTATTACCGCGGTAGCCAAAGCCGATGAAACCCTCTAATACACCTTCAAAGGTACGCACATCGCCTTGCGGGGTAGCTAAACACGCCACCGTGCGGAAACGTGCTCCGCGTTGTGGTAAGAGTTTGCCCTCTAATGCGCCTAAGAGTTTGCGGTTGTTTTCATCCGTATCGGCATTTTCTCCGGCGTAGCGGGCGGTGTGAACACCCGGCGCACCGTTAAGGGCCTCTACCTCTAGCCCGGTATCGTCCGAAATGGCGACAAGGCCGGTTTTTTGGGCCGCATATAAAGCTTTTTTGGCGGCGTTTTCTTCTAAGGTACTACCTGTTTCCGCGGGCAGATTTAAACCTTTGAAGTCGGTAAGACTTACATACTCTAACGGAGTGCCTTGTTTGAGTTTGGCGGGCAAAATTTGACGTAATTCCCGCAACTTATTCGGGTTTTCCGTTGCAATTACAATTTTCATAAAGTTATATTATTTTTCCAGTTGGGCTACTAAATTTACAATATGTAAAGCCACTGCATAAGACTTAAACATATCATCTTCACTGAGCCATTCGGTAAAGTTGTGCTCGTTGTTTTGGCCGGTGAAGACAGTGTATGCACCGACGAGCCCTTTTGTTACAAACATAGCCGCGGTCGTGCCTGCGCGGACCGATTTGAAATTCGGTTCTACGCCGGCAGCTTGGCAGGCCTGTTCGGTGATTTCCCGCGTTTTGGGGTGGGAAACTTCGGCCACGTTGTTGTAATTGTTAATCGTTTGGCGGTGAATTTCTACCCCGTAGCGGGTGGCTAGGAGGTTTGCTATGGAATCTGCCCGAAGTTCCCAATCGTTCATTTCTTCGGAATCATAACTGCGTTGGCGGATATCCAGTATAGCCGTAGATACCTTGCCTTTTTCGTAATACATATGGTGTAATTCCACATATCCTTGATCTCCGGTGCTTTTGTTGGGGAGTAATTCTTCCGTGCAAATAGCCGCGCCCAATTCGCACGCGGGTGTCCACGCGTTACGGTAGCCGTTGGTGGCAGCGGCCGATTGGTGACCCGGGTGTCCTTCCACCGTAAAGAAAGTTTGGCGGGCGTTAAAGTTAGCCATCATAATTTCGCCGTTGGAGCCGCCGTCAAAATCAAAAGCAATTTCCGGGCGGTAGTTTACTTCTTCAATAAATTCAGCAGCGCGTCCTACATCCTCGTTGGGGGCCAGTACAATTTGAATCGGTCCGTGCTTGAGTTCGGGGTGTTGGGCAAGCGTTTCCAGCAAGGTCATCATAATAGATAAACCCGCTTTGTCATCTGCGCCCAAGTTGGTGGTGCCGTCGGAAGTAACAACGGTATTGCCGATTTGGGTTTTTAAATACGCGTCGCGGTCGGAATTGGGGTCAATTACTTGGTTGTTTTTAAGCACAATGGGCTTACCGTCATAATTTTTGATCAGTTGGGCTTGCACGTTTTCGGCCGGAACGTCGGGTGTAACGTCATAATGTGCACTAAAACCGAGCACCGGGGCGGGACTCTCTTGGTTGGCGGGGATATTGATAAAAATATAATAATGCTTGGATAGCTCTATATGTACATTTTCGGCAAACCCCATTTGTTGAATTTCGGCGTATAATTTGTTGGCGGTTTCAATTTGGTTGGGGGTAATTTGCATGTCTTCTTGGCTTTGGCTGTTATAGGTTACGTAGCGTAGAAAGCGGTTGAGCAAAGTGGCCCGGTAGGAGTCGGCCAGTTTTTTAAGCATACGCGGGCCGGATGTGCGTGCAGACGCTTCCGCCTGCACGGCGGCGCGGGAAACTTTGTTGTGTAAAGTAAAGGTTGAATTTAAATGGGTAGCGTGTAAAGCACCCGGGAAAAACCCGGTCAGTAACAGTGCGAGGACTAACGAAAGTGATTTGTTCATACCGTCTCCTTAATCAAAGTATATTTTAATTGTAATAATCTGGGCGTTGGCTGACAAGGGCCAAAAGGCCTAAATTTTTTTTAGGTCTTTGGCGGCCCGCAAGGTCTTGCCCCCGGCAAGATTAGCGAAAGCACCGTCAATGAAATTCCCTATTGCCAAAATATCGCATTAAACGCAAACAGGGGTTTTAGGCCTCACGCCTGCCCTGGCGAAGGGCTTTTCTGTATATATTTTTCTCTCGCTCGTCATCCCGCAGGGTTTCTATGCGGGATATAGCGAGAGAAAAAATAAAACTTGACATCGTTTTTTTTTTTTGCTACATTTTATTTGTTGATAAAAACTATCAAAGGAGAATAACATGAAAAACAAACAAGCATTTACGCTTATTGAACTTTTAGTTGTTGTGTTAATCATCGGTATACTTGCCGCGGTGGCAATGCCGCAGTACAAATTAGCGGTTGCCAAGGCGCGCATGACGCAACTGGTTACGCTTGCTAATGCCGTCGTGCAAGCGCAAGAGCGGTATTATTTGGCTAATGGGGAATATACAAACGACTGGTCGTTGTTGGATATAGAAGTGCAGGGGAGTGGTACCGGGCGTTCTAGAACTAATCCCGCGGGTTGGACACTGGAGCTTACTCTTAATAAATTAAATTCCGGCCAACCGGATGCTGTATATGCTACCGATTCGCGCTTGCCGGGGAACCTCCTTATTTTTTCGTATAGTAAAGCTTCAGGAAACATAGGTAAAGCTTGTTATGCTAACTCAAGTAATCAACTTGCCAACGCGATATGTAAAAATGCAACACAGCACCATGTGAGAACTACAAATGATACATGGAGTACATATATTTTTTAAGTGAGAGTTCATGCTTATTACCGTCCGCTGTTTTTAATCATCTCTTTTATTTTCCCGTTAAACCCGTCGGCCTGTAATAATTCTTCCAGCGTCAGGTGCATGCGGTAACGCCAATAGTGGCGCGGGTCGGCGGGGACGTTAATGCGTTCTTCCTCCGGGTGGGGGGAGCGCAGTTTCTCGTCCATGCCCAGCCAATCTTGCCAACCGATCAGCGCTAGCATGGAATTGCTTTTTAAATGTAAATTTAAAATCTCTTCACAAATTTCGCCGCTCATTTCTTCCGGCGCGTCGCCGCTTTTTTTAAGAACGTCGTGCCAAAATTGCTCAGTAACCGCGCGGTCTTCTTTCCACCACGCGCGGAGCACGGACATATCGTGCGTGGACGGCGTGGCTACCGATAAATACGGATAATTAAAAATATCGGCAAACCGCTCTGACGGTTTTTTGGGCATGCGCTGTATTTCTAAACTTAAAATTTGCAATTCGCGCAGTACATCCGGCACGGACGCAGGCACCATGCCCAGGTCTTCTGCGCAACAAAGCATTTGCGTGCATTGGGTAAGTGCGGGCAATTTGGTTAGGGCGTTTTTCTTCCAAAATTCATTATGCCGGTGGAAGAAAAAATCGTTATACAGCCGGATAAAGGCCTGTTGTTCTTGCGCGCTAAGTGTTTGAAAAACTTCTGCTTGCATAGCCGCAATACGCGGATGATATAAGTGGCGGTGTTGGCTGTCGCGCATGAATAACACATTATCACACAAGGCAAATAACGGCTCTTTAAAACAGGCGTATTTTTTCTGCGGCCCGGCGAGCGCTTGTGCAATTTTGCGCTCGGTATCAACGTCCGGGCGCAGTTTAAATAATCCTTGCCCTGCGGCTATCAAAAAATTTTCTTCTATTTCCGGCGCGTGCTGATCAAACAGTTTTTCAAGCGTGTTTGCGGAAATATGCGGCCGCAAAAAAGATTGTTTAAACGGTAAACCAAAACTTTCTATTTCTTCTTGCGAGAGGGGGAGCGCGGGGGAAAACTGCCCTAACAAACCTTGCACGCACGACGCAGGAATTTGCCAAATGCGGAAAAACCCCAACACGTGATCCAGGCGGTATACGTCAAAATACCGGGCCATGTGTTTGAGCCGTTGCCGCCACCAACGGTAATTATCACGCGCCATGACTTCCCAATTATACGTCGGAAAGCCCCAGTTCTGCCCGGTGGCAGAAAAATCATCCGGCGGGGCTCCGGCTTGTGCGTTTAGGTGAAAAAGTTGCGGCTCGGTCCATGCTTCTACGCTAAAAGGCGAAATGCCAATCGGAATATCCCCTTTTAAAATGACCCCCTGTTTGCGTGCATACGCCGCGGCCGCTTGCAGTTGGGTGTGCAACACAAATTGTACGTAATACCAAAAATGAAGTTGCGCTTCATGCTCCGTGCCGGATGCGCAAAAGCGGTGTAAATCTTCATCGGAAAATACGGCGTGCTCGGGCCACGTGTGGAAATCAGCCGTTTTGTATGTATCACGCAGTACGCAAAACATCGCATACGCCGGGAGCCAATGTGCGTTTTGGTGTAAAAATTCGTGAAACTGTGGCGTGCCTAAAACGCGCTCGCCCTCTTCGTCAAACGCGTGTTGCAAATAAGTCAATTTAAGCCGGAGGGCGCGTTCGTAATCTACGGTGGATAATTTATTAAGTGCTTGCTGTTCCTGTTCCGTTTTTTTAGCGGAAGATAATTTAGGCAACGCGCGAACGTCCGCATACAACGGGTGGAGCGCATAGACGGAAATAGCGTTATACGGGTAAGAGTCAGTCCATGTTTTGGTAATGGTGGTATCGTGGACGGGCAATAATTGAATTACTTTTTGCCCGGTTTTGACGGCCCAGTCTACCAGTAATTTTAAATCGCCAAAATCGCCCGTGCCGCTATCCGTTTGACTGCGTAGCGAAAACACCGGCACGACCACTCCGGCTAACCGGAACGGATGCGTGCGCAAAAACTGCGGGCGCAAATTGGGGTATACGTGTTCGGTGCTTGGTAATACAGGCAGTTGCGTAAGTATGCGGTTGGGTCCTTCTTCCCATGTGATATGGTTGGTTTGACGGTTACGCAAGAAAAATTTATATTCAAACGGAGTTTTTAAATGGGCGGCGTTTAGTGTAATTTTCCACGTGTGGGGTTGTGTTTTGTATAACATGGGCGCGCCTTGCGTTTTCCAGTTACCCAGAGAGGGTAAATTACCGCAGAGGCCTACGTCTGTGTCGGCGGGTAGGTTAGGTAGTTGCACCAGAAAACTCACACTGCACAGGTATGCCGTAGCCGGGGTGCGAAGCACCGGGATGTGCTCGGTAATGCAAGCGGAATAGAGCCAAGATTTTGCCGGTAAATCTTGCCATTGGTCGTGGATAACATACGTGTCCGTATGAGGGTCAAACAGCACACAGCGCGGGATAGTTTGCCATTCACTGCGTACTACTTTTGGGCCGCGCCGTACTTCGTAATGATATTGTACGTAGAGGGGTTGCTTGATGTGCAGTACGGTTTCCCCGTGCCAATTTTCCCCGTCGGGCGAATTTAATTCTATATGTACGCGGCGGTCTTCCGGCCGGGCATTTTGGCGGTACAAGACGGCGTGGAGCGTTTGGCCAAAGGCCGTTTTATAATGGATATGAAATTCTAATTTCATGCGTTACTCCTTTCTTGCACGCGCAGCGTAAACAGCGCGGCAATCAACAAGCTGATACCGCCTACACCCACTGCGGCAATCGCGCTGGAGTTAAGTGCGTATTTCATAAACGGACCGAACAGCAAATTCACACAAATTTGCGGAATCACGATAAAGAAATTAAATACGCCCATGTAAAACCCCATTTGATCGTTGGGAATCGCGTTAGCCAGCATGGCATAAGGCATGGATAAAATACTGCTCCACGCAATACCCACACACACCATCGGACCGATTAACGCGTATTTGGAAAATTCCACGCCAAAAAGCGTTAACCCCAAAGCACCCAGCCCCAGCCCGCCGATTGTCAAACAAACGATGTGAATTTTTTTAGCGGAAAATTTGGTTGTCAGCCACAAAAGTAAAAATGCAAAGACAAATGATACGCCGTTGTAGATACCAAAGCACGAGCTGCCCCAGTTAGCGGCAGTTTCGTAGGCGGGTGTGCCGGGGGTAGCGTTGAACACGCCCGAAGCGATACCCGGCGTAAAGTATACCCACATAATCATAAACGCCGCCCACGTGAAAAATTGCACAACGGCCAAACGGCGCATCGTTGTCGGCATAGTGATAAACGCTTGCCACATTTCATCTACTGTTTTACGCAAACTAAACGGCTGTTTTTTGAGTGCGTTAAATTCTTCCATATTAGCGGGAGGATATTCTTGTGTGGTGATTACCGTGCCGATAATCGCCAGTAAAAACACCACCGCCCCTATGTAAAAGGAATAACGCACTGTGGCGGGGATAGAGCCCAGCGGCGCTTGCGTGCTGACGCCGGCCCATGTTAAAATCTGCGGCAGAAACGAAGCAATCACCGCTCCCGCGCCGATCATCACGCTTTGCATCGCATAGCCGGTTTTGCGTTGCTCATTAGGCAGTAAGTCTCCCACAAACGCGCGGAACGGCTCCATGCTCACATTGACGGATGCATCTAATATCCACAGCGCAATCACCGCCATCCAAATAGCCGAGGCCTGCGGCATTAGAAAAAGTGCAATTACGGCAAAAATCGCACCGCCTAAAAAATACGGACGGCGCCGTCCCAGTGCGCACCAGGTCCGGTCGCTGTAATAGCCCACAAGCGGTTGGACGAGTAATCCCGTTACAGGTGCGGCCAACCATAAAAGCGGAATTTGAGATTCGCTTGCTCCCAAGCGCGAATAAATCGCACTCATGTTTCCCATTTGTAAGGCCCAGCCGAACTGGATACCAAAAAAACCCAAACACATATACATAATTTGGGTCAGTGTTTTTTTCGGTGTGGTTGTTTGCATAAAGTACCCCCTGAAGTAATTTATTTTTCATTATAATAATGTTGTTCCTCTCGCATAGTCCGTTTTTAGGGTTAGATTTACAGTGTGGAGTTTTGCCGCAAATTTGATATGATATTTATATGGAACAGGATGAGTCTTTAGATACTACTAACGAGTATTTTAAACATTTGGGCAAAATTACCCAAGAAATTGACCGCGAAGAAACTGCGCGGTTATGGGCGTTGGCCAAGAAAGGCAATAAAGCTGCCAAACATCAAATTTTAGAGAATAATTTGCGCTTAGTAATTCCGACAGCCAAACGCTTTTTGCGCCCCGGTATGGAACTCATGGATCTAATTGAAGAAGGTAACTTGGGGCTTTTGCAAGCCATTGAAAAATATGATCCGTCCAAGGGATACCGTTTTTCTACTTATGCCGTATATTGGATAGAACAATATATCCGTAAATACATTGAAGAACAATCCGGTTCTATTAAAATTCCGTCGCATGCGTGGGGTAATTTGAAACGCTGGTTCCGCGCATGGAATGAACTCAAAGAAGCCAACGGACGTGAGCCGTCTTTGCAAGAAATGGCGCAAGAGTTAGAGTTATCGGCCCGTCAAGTAAAATCTATTATGGATACACTCAGTGCGGCCAAAGGTATTGATTCGTTGGCTACGGTGGTATATGACGAAGAAGATATGACGCTAGAAGACGTGCTCAGCGACGACGGCAAAGGCAACCCGCATGATGTGTTCTTAAAACAAGAAGACCAAAACAGTATCAAACAAAGTATGGCCGATTTAAACGACCGCGACCGCCAAATTGTCATTATGCGCTACGGCTTAGATGATAACGACCCCAAAACATTGGGGGAAGTGGCCGATGAACTGGGGCTTTCGCGCGAGCGGGTCCGCCAAATTGAGGAGCGTGCGATTCGTACCTTGCGGCGCGAAGCGTTGCGCGCGGGATTGATAGAAATGTCCTCACCGGAAGATTTCCGCACACGCAAATTACACGCGGCCATGAAACCGCGAGTTAAAACCAATATCTTAGGCGAAGAACGCCCCCGCGGTGCGTTAGCCAAACTGCTGCAAAAAGCAAAGAACTCGGCACAAAAGAACGTTAAAACGCCGGCGAAAAAAACGGTTAAAAAAGTAACGAAAAAAACGGCTAAAAAAATAAAAGCGGTTAAAAAGGTTGTTTCCAAAAAAACCGCTAAAAAAACCGCGCCGAAAAAATCTGCGTCTAAAAAAGCCGTTGCCAAAAAAGTGCGCCGCAATTTCAAAAAGTAATTTCACGCCCCCGTAGCTCAATTGGATAGAGCGATTCCGTCCTAAGGAAGAGGTTGCGAGTTCAACTCCCGCCGGGGGTATTTCTTCCTAAAAATAGCCTACTTCGTCGTTGCGCCAAACCTTAAATACCTGCGGTGCTGCGCACCGTCCGTGGGCGGTATTCTGCGGTTTGTCGCGCCTAGAATTAGGCTATTTTAGTTTGAAAACCCCGTCAGCGTTCGCAAAAACCGCGAGCCCGGACTGCAGGAAAATTCCGTCAGGAATTTTACCGGAAGGCAACCTCCGCCGGGTACACTTTTTCTGTTTTACCAATAATAATGGGCACGGTTTGTGGTCGAGGTTGTGTGAGAGGGGGTAGACAAACCTGATTCTTGTTTGCAAATTTCATTGCCGATAGGGTCGTCGGCCGCAGGGGAACAACGTTGTTCTCCACCGATATTTGTGGTGGAATTATTTAACACAATTCCGTAGCGCATATCACTTTTGCTGTCTCCACACACAACGGTTGCGTCTACCATAGTACAATAGCCCCAAGAGTAGTAGTAAGAGGTGGGGGAGCTTTTTGTTGGCGTTGGTAAATCAATGGAGAGTTCATTGAAATCCGTGGCATAGGCATTATTGGCTAAGTAATACACTTCTTGGGCTTGTGCGATGGATCGGGTGAGTGCCTTGAGGTTACTGTAACGGCTTTTCTTGACTGCTTTTTGATATTGCGGCAGAGCCACCGCCGCCAAAATGCCGATAATAAGGACGACTACTAATAATTCAATAAGCGTAAAACCGCTATTATAAAAAAAGACGTCATGCTGAACTGACTTAAGCATCTCACCTTGTTGCCGTTTTAGAAAGCGGTGAGATTCCAAATCATTGTAGTTAGACCCCGGATAAAGACCTTCCGGGGCGCGGCCAAACGGTAAGGGCCGCGGTTTGGAATGACATTTAATTTTATTTGTGTTTTTCATATTCTTTGCTCCTTATATATTTTGCGTCCCTTTATTATCGTTTTTTTTTTTGATTTGTCAAGGCCCTCGCCGGGCCGGGCATGAGGCCTCGGACCTCTTGGGGCGTATGATGTTATCTTTTGCAAGGGGGACTTCGTGTTAGTTTATAACGAGTGCGCGGTGTCTCTAATCAAAATAAATCTGTTGCAAAGTCGCTTAAAAAGTTATGCTGTATAAAAAGGAGTTTGTATGACACTACTTGATTTGGCACAAAAACGGCGCTCGTGTTACGCGCTGACAAATAAAATTCCGCTCACAGAAAAACAACTGGTGAACATTGTTCAAACGGCTGTCAAACACGCACCCAGTGCGTTTAACTCACAATCGGCGCGCGTGCTGGTGTTACTGGATGAAAAACACCGCACGTTTTGGAAACTGACCGAAAACGAACTCAAAAAAATCGTGCCGCCGCAAAACTGGGCACAAACAGCCGAAAAAATTACCGCGTTTGCTCAAGCGTGCGGCACTTTATTATTTTTTGAAGATTGGACGGTGGTGGAAAATTTGCAAAACCGTTTTCCTACGTATAAAGATAATTTCCCTATTTGGGCCTATCAAGCCAACGGCATGTTGGAGTATTTGATTTGGACGGCGCTAGCTGAGCAAAACATCGGCGCGAGTTTACAACATTATAACCCGTTGGTGGACGGCGCGGTCCGGCGTACATTTAATGTGCCCGCCGCGTGGAAGTTGGTGGCCCAAATGCCTTTTGGGGGGATTGCCCGGCCCCCTGCTGAAAAAGATTTCTTACCGCTTGATTCTCGGGTGATGGTGGAAAAATAGGTCTTTAGACCTGTCCGGTAATTGGGTCTTTTTTTCGGTTGCTTAATTATAATTTTTTTTATTACAATAAGCGCATGAGAAAATTATATATTACATTAGGAACAGCAGTTTTACTTTGCGGAACTTTTTCTTCCGCTGCCGCCCAAGGCAAAGTTTCTATCTTCAGAGGCGGCGTTCGTACCCCGGTACGCAAGCTTGTTGCCGGTCCGGGTTCCTCTCCCGTAACCCATGTGGGCATTCGCGAGGTTTTCCCCAATGTGGTTATTTTGGATGATGAAAACTTAACGATTGCTACGCGTGATTTTTTGTCCAATGCGGCTACCCCTTCTAAAGTACGCACTTTGGATCCAATGCGCCCACTTGTAAATGCTACTGCCGTAGCTGAACAGATTGCTGCGGTGCCGCATTTTGTTCCGTATGACGGGAACGGTATTTCTCCTTTAAATATGAAAGAATTTCTATCGGCTACGCCGGCAGAAGCACCCCAATGGGTAGGCGCTTTCGGGCTGACCCAAGGGGTTGGAGTGGTTATTATTAGCAAGCAAGGGCCCCGCGTATTGCGGACCAGTGTTGCTTATATTGACAGCAGAACTGAAATCGGTTCGGGCAAATCGGAAGGTTTTTTTCAACAAGCCGTAGATAAAAATGCTACCGATGTGGACGTATATTTGTTAGCCAATAATTCTAACACCGCGCCGAAAAAATATGCCGATAATTATTCGGACCCGGCTAAAGTTCGCCCTGTAAGCAACTCCCCGGATGAAATTGTCCGTCAAGTCAAGGGATATTTGGCGTCTTTCTCCCGTCCTTCTATACACTATTATGAAAAACTAAGCGGCGTGTCGCAGTTCGCCGTTAATACACAGACCGGGTTGTTAAGCAATGGGGTTTCTTTCCCGCGGGATTTCCGTTGGACAGATGTAGATGAGCTACATTTTAATCAGAGTATCCGCAATGCACTCGTCCCGGCCGAATTATCACCTAGCCCGGCGATGAGAGGTATTATCTTGCAACGCACACATCCCGGCAACGGTCCGGTGCGGGAATCGTTCCCGAATTTGGGTGTGGAGATTTTGAACGATGCCGACGGTACTATCCGCCCGATTGCAGGTAGAGAAACTGCGCCGGTAATAGCCCCGGGTAAATTGCCTTTGGGAAGCGGTTTTACGCCGATTGACAACGTCGGTAATAGGTTGGTACGGGAACATTTGCCCGGTGTGGGTTATATTTTAGATGACGAGGCAAACACGTTTGTCCCGGAACAGTAAGTTTTTCCTGTAAGATGTAACAAACCACCCCTTAAACTAAGAAGGGGTGGTTTGTATTTTCCCGTTTGCAAAACTTACTTTTTTGGGTAAAATTTTGTTATAATATATACAAGGTAAAAAGCCGCGGGCTTGTGCCTGCGGTGTTTTTTGCCCCACAAAACGTAAGTAAAAATGAGTCTATGAAAACGTACGAAAGTGTAATTATCGTAAAACCCCAACTCTCCGACGGAGAAGTGGGCGAATTCGTGAATAAAGCCAAAGCTTTAATTACGAGCAAAGGCGGAGAAGTAACCAGCGAAGAAAAATTGGGTCGCCGTAAATTTACCCATGAAATCAATCACGTTCGCGATGGTTTCTATCTCTACTTGAAATTCAAAGCAGAACCCTCTTTTATTAAAGAGTTTGAAAACGCTTTGAAACTCAACGAAAACGTACTGCGCTCCATGACGATGAACGCCGTGGAAGTGAAAGCCAAACCGGCCCCAGTCGTAGTAAAATAAAAGGTTAACATATGCCAGCAGCAATCAAATTGCCGGAACAAAACATAGTCCTTCTAGTCGGACGGTTGACACGTGACCCTAACGTGGCATTTACACAGAAAGGTCAAGCCGTGTGCCGTTGTGATATTGCGGTAAACCGCAGATACTTAGATGCTACCACAAACGAGTGGAAAGATGACACAGTTTTTGTGCCGATAGTAGTTTGGGGCGCGGCAGCCGATCGGTGTAAAGACCGTCTTAAAAAAGGCACGCCTGTTAGTATAGAAGGCCGCTTGACGTCTAGCGAATATACCGATAAAACCACCGGGCAAACCCGCAAAAGCTTGCAGGTTACGGCCCGCCGGATCCAAATCTTGGAATCCGCAGCCGCCGGAGGCACCTACAATGACGGTGCACAAGCGGCCGCAAAGGACGACGTTCCCACCACGGAAGTGATGGAAGACGACGTGCCTTTCTAAATTAAAAGAGGAATCAAATGTCCGAAGAAATTAAAACTGCTCCCGCCGCCGAACAACCGGCTCCCGTAGCCGCGGCCGCCCGCCCGGAAAGACCCGCGCGCGCGTTTGGGAAAAAGCGCTTTGAATCCAGACGCAAAGTCTGCAAATTGTGCGCTGAAAAAATTGATAACATTGACTATAAGAACTTCCAGTTCGTAAAGTCTTTCACGATGGAAAGCGGTAAAATTCTTTCCCGTAGAATTACCGGCACTTGCGCCAAGCACCAACGCCAAATCACTAAAGCGATTAAGCGCGACCGCAACTTGGCTATCTTGCCTTATTCCTTACCCAAAAAATAAGTTGGAGGACGAAGATGAAAGTTATTTTGAAAGAAAACGTCAAAAATTTGGGTATGGTGGGTTCTATCGTAGATGTGAAACCCGGTTATGCCCGCAACTTTTTGGTGCCGCACCGCTTAGCGGAAATTGCCACCGAAGGGGCTATTAAGAATTGGCAACTCGGTGCCGAACGCCGCCAAAAACGCATTGATGCGGAACTGGCCGAAGCGCGCAAAATCGCCGAAAAATTAGCCGGCGTAGTCTTGCCGTTTACCAAAACCGTCAACGCTGATGGCGTAGTGTTTGGCTCTGTCAACAAAGCCGATATCTACAAGGCGTTAAACGAACTTGGACACAACATCTCCAAAGACTCTATTGAGCTTAATATGCCGATTAAAGCTTTGGGCGAAACCGAAGTGGGTATTTATTTGAAACCCACCGTTACCGCCACGATCAAGGTGCAAATTAACCCCTTGACGACGGTAGAAGAAAAAATCGGGGAAGCCAAACCCGAAGCCAAAGCGGACGAAAAAGCCGAAACCAAATAAATAGGTTATACTGCGTTTTGTGTTCCCCATACCCAACCGGGTGTGGGGATTTTTTTGGGTTTTCAGACGGAGAAAAAATAAAACTTGACTTTGTTTTTTTTTTTGCTACATTTTATTTAGTGATACCACAAAGGAGGTTTTTATGGAAAAGGAAAGTTGTTTTAAAGCCGTTGTAGGTCAGGCTATGCCTGACGTCAAACAAGGAAAGATGTTTCTGCCGAAACATTGTCAGGTGAAACCTGACCTACATAAAGGCATTGTCAGGTGAAACCTGACCTACATAAAGGTTTCACGCTTATTGAACTTTTGGTTGTGGTTTTAATCATCGGCATTTTAGCCGCGGTGGCCGTGCCTCAATACGAAAAAGCCGTTATGAAAAGCCGATATTCCACGCTTATGGCATTAACAAAAGCAATTGCCGATGCGGAAGAAACCTATTATTTAGCCAACGGGGAATATACCAATGATTTTGAAGCTCTTGCAATTGAACCGTCGGGTTGCACTCTTTCTGCAGATAAAACTACTTGTACTTATCCGTGGGGAAATTGTCATTTGCGGTTATATTCAGGCCGGGTATCTTGTGAAAATACACAAACATTAAAAAATGCTTATGTCCAATATTTATCACATGGTTTAAATGCCGGGTGGGGCAGGGTTTGTGTCGCCATAGGCAGCACTCGCACTGATAAATATGGCAAATTATGCGAAAATATGAAAGCCACTTTTTTTCAACAAACCGCATGGGGCGGGGCCACTGGTACGGGAGGTGTATCGTCAGCCATTTATTTGTTCTAATCTAAAAGTAATTTTTATCCTTTATAATAAATACTCTTTTTGACTTCGTCGGCTTTTTCGCGGCCGAGTAATTTTTCAATAATGGCCAGTCCGAAATCTACCGTCGCCGCTGCGCTTTGGCCCGTAATCAGGTTGCCGTCCGTGGTAGCATATTCGCCCGTGAACGTGCCGCCAAAGTCCGCATTCATAGAGGTAAAACACGTATATTTTTTGCCTTTGAGTAAACCCATGCGGCCCAAAATGGTGGGGCTTGCGCAAATAGCGGCTACTACTTTTCCGCCCGCTAAAAACTGCTTGATGAGGTTTTGCACATAGCCGTTTTTTTCCAATTTCTCATAGCCCGGTCCGCCCGGCAAGACAAGTGCGTCATAATACGACGCATTTAATCTGGAAAACGCGTGCAAGTTGGTGCACGTGAGCCCAAAGCGGCCTGTGGTGTCTTTATCAGACAGCGCGTAAATATCCACGTCTAGTCCGCCGCGGCTGAGCATGGCATACGTGCCAACGGCCTCTAATTCTTCAAATCCGTCTGCTAAAATTAAGCATACTTTTTTCATAATTCCTCCCGGTAAAAAGCCCCGCGTCGGCGGGGCGTAAATTATTTGACTAATGCTTTGAGCGCGGCTACTTTATCGGTTTTTTCCCACGGGAACTCCTTTCGCCCGAAGTGCCCAAAAGCCGCTGTTTGGCGGTAAATGGGGTTGCGTAATTTAAAGTGTTCAATAATGCCGCGCGGGGTAAGCGGGAACACTTTGCGTGCAATTTTTGCTAATTTTTCGTCAGGCAGGATACCTGTTCCGTCTGTATCTACATAAAAACCGACGGGCTCCTCGCGCCCGATAGCGTAGGCAATTTGCACGGTGCATTCGTTCGCGAGCCTAGCTGCCACGATGTTTTTAGCGATATAGCGCGCCATGTACGCGGCCGAGCGGTCCACTTTGGTCGGGTCTTTGCCCGAGAAAGCACCGCCCCCGTGCGGACAACGTCCGCCGTAGGTATCTACAATAATTTTCCGTCCGGTTAGCCCGGTATCAGATTGCGGCCCGCCGATGACAAATTTGCCCGTCGGGTTGATGTAAATTTTCGTGTTTTTATCCGCCCATTTTTTGACAACGGGCCAGATCGCCGCGTCGGCGATTTCTTTTTTAGATTTCTCGGTAATTTGGTTGCCCGATTTGTCTAAAATCTTTTCGGTATGTTGCGTAGATAAAACGACCGTATCAATGCGCACCGGTTTGCCGTCTTTATATTCCACGGTTACTTGGCTTTTGGCATCCGGGCCTAAATAGTCCAATTTTTTGCTTTTGCGCACACTTTCCAATTTCTTTAAAATTTCGTGCGAAAGTATCAAAGACAGCGGCATATATTCCGGCGTTTCGTTAACGGCGTATCCCACCATTAAACCTTGGTCGCCCGCCCCGCCGACGTCCACCCCTTGGCTGATATCCGGCGATTGCTTGCCGATGACGTTGACGACCGCGCACGTATTGCCGTTAAAACCGAATTGGGCGTTATCATAACCAATGTCTTTAATTACGTCGCGCGCGATTTGCTCCACATCTACCCACGTGCGGGTGGTAATTTCTCCGCCGACGATGACCAGCCCGCGCGTGATGTATGTTTCACACGCTACACGGGCGGTTTTATCTTTGCGTAAAATTTCGTCTAAAATCGCGTCCGAAATTTGGTCACACACTTTGTCCGGGTGTCCTTTAGACACCGATTCCGACGTAAAAAAACACGTTCCTTG
Source organism: Candidatus Avelusimicrobium caledoniensis (assembly GCF_902756455.1). Lineage (NCBI taxonomy): Bacteria > Pseudomonadati > Elusimicrobiota > Elusimicrobia > Elusimicrobiales > Elusimicrobiaceae > Candidatus Avelusimicrobium > Candidatus Avelusimicrobium caledoniensis. The sequence continues at coordinate 22,590 of NZ_CACVRB010000004.1, forward strand.
CTTAATCATACTACAACTCCTGCATTAAATTTGAGGGGAAAATCTTGTCTATATTATATCATTTCTGCCGGGGCTTCTTCGGCGGGTTTGCTCTCAGCCGGAGCCAGCGGCAACAAATCTTGGCCGTAAGCAAAATCAAACACAATTCCGGCCACAAATTTAAGTTGGTTAAATAAACTGTGTTCGCTGATAAACTCGTCGGCCTCGTGGGTGCGGTTTTCGCTGAGCGGATCCATTTCCGGGCCGAGTCCGTAGGTAATCACGCCCAGTTGGCGCAAAAATTCGTTATCGCCCGAGGCGGGGCTGAGCCCCGGCACGGTAATGGCTCCCGGCATTAGTTTATCGGCGGTGCGGGAAATAGATTTAAAAAGCGGGTCGGTGCCGTCCATCGGTTGCGGAAAGGGCAGTTGGGGCCGCTCAATAATTTCAAACGAAATGTTATCTTCCGGTGCGAAAAGCCCTTGCAGTTGGGCCAGTAATTTATCCGGGTCCGAGCCGGGCAGTAAGCGCGCATTGATGACGGCGGAGGCCTCCTCGCTGGTGGACCCGCTATCTTGGCTGGCCGACAAAACGGTCGGGTTTAGCGTGTCTTGCAATTGCGTGCGGAAGAACGGATCTTGCGCCATAATTTCGGCGGCGGTTTCGCGGTTTTGCGCGTTGCCTTCCAACAAAAAGCGAATGGTTGTTTGTCCGTCCTCGTCTTGCAAGGGCATAATGGCTTTAAAAAATGTACGGGCCGGAGCTGTTAGACGGGCGGGGGGATTGTAGGCGGAAATTTTGGCTAACGCTTGCGAGAGCGTATAGACGGCATTGTCATCTAGGGGCATAGAGGAGTGAACGCCGGTGCCGTGGGCGGTTACTTTGATGTCCATATACATTTTGGTGGAGGCCTCGGCAAACACTAAATCAGCCGGCTCGTTTTGAATAATGCCGCCGCCTTCGTTAAGCGCGTAGCCCGCGTTAATTTTGTCCCAATGCGTATCACGCAACCATTGAAGCCCGGTCGTACTGCCGACTTCTTCCCCTGATGTAGCTAAGAAAATAATATCACGCTTGGGGGTAATTTTTTGTTCTTTAAGCCATGTCAGCAAGGCCAAATAAACGGCTGTATAATTTTTGGCATCGGTGGCACCTAGGCCGTAGATGTTGCCGTCTTTTTCCGTGGCGCGGAAAGGGGGGAACGTCCAGCCCTCGGCGGCGGGGGCAGTGTCTAAATGGGAAATTAAAAGGAGCGGTTTTTGGGTCGGATCACTCCCTTTAATGCGCGCTAATAAATTGGCGTGTTTTTTATCCGGGCGGAAAATATCCCAATCAATGTGGTGTTTGTTAAGCTCTTTATAAATATAACGTGCGGCCTTGATTTCTTGCGGGTCGGGGTGGGAAGTGTCAATGTTAATGAGGTTAATTAAATGACGTTTGGCTTCTTGGTTAAGCGCGTCCCAAGCAGACGTGTCTTCCTGCGCGCAGAGAAAATTGCCGCCGAAAAAGCACAACGCCAATAGTGTGATTAACTTTTTCATTTAAACTCCGTCGGAAATTGCAGTTTAACGCCTTTTTTGATGCCGTGTTTTTTAGCCGTTTTGGCGGCCAGTTCCAACACATATTGCCCGTACCCCTGAGCATAGGCCACTTCGTTATCGGGCGTGTAGGTGTACGAGTGCGGCATTTCATTTGCCACAGATGTAACGGTTTTATCCGCGCCGATAAATACCATATCTAAATCTATGAGTGTGTTTTTCATCCAAAATAAAAGCTCGTCTTCGCTGTCAAACACAAAAAGCATGCCTTCATTTTCGGGCAGTTCGGTTACAAACATCAGTCCCTTTTCGTGTTCTTTGGGTGTAACAGCCAGTTGTGCGGCCACCGCAAATCCGTCGGGTAACGTAACCGTAACGGTGTTTTTCGGTGCGCACGCGCAACTAAGTACCGCTAAAAATATCCATACAAAGCGTTTCATATATAATAAGTGTAGCAAATTCGGGCCTAGGGTGGGTTTGGGTCTTTGGGCCCTTTTGCTTTTGTTGGTTTTTTTCTACAATACTAGTATGAAAAAGCATTTTATAGTAACTTTGATTATTTTGTTGGGTGTTTCTTTTGCAAACGCCCAAAAATTCCCTTTGTTAAAAAATCCGTTGCGCGCGTTTCATTTGCGCCGTCCTGCAAATGCTGAGCTGACAAACACCGTGCAACGGGCCGCCGTGCAAGTGCCGTTGCAACCGATGAGTACGACGGCGTTATTTCATCGTATGGGTAATATGGAATTTTGGCACGCGCCCGTTTCTTTACCCGCGCTTGAGCCAACGCCGCGTGTAGTGGCAAGCCCGGCCAAACGCTCGCGCGAGAGTTTGGAACTGGAGGCCACCGCTTACGATATGCCCTCTTATATCGCCGAAAAAATGTCCCGCGACGAATTACAAGAGTGGTTGGGCACGTATTTATCGTTTCGCAACATAACTAAGGGGATCGTTTCCCGCCGTGCGCAAGCGCAAAATTTGCCGGTTACTAATTTAACGCGTCGCGAAAATTTTGCTCTGTCTACGATGGAGCAACACAAAACCGCGCAGGAATGGGCCGAGAGTCAGCCGGACTACTTTGAAGAAAATTACGTAACCGACTATCAGTTTCGTTCACGCAGATACGGCGGTGGTTTAAAACCGTTTGTCATGCCGGATAATGCTCCGTGGCGCGATAAGCCGCTGCGTATTTTAGTTGTCAACGACGATCCTTGGATATATGAGCGAATGTACGACGGACTGGATGACCCAACCGTCACTCTCAAATATATTGCCGGGCCGGAAGAAGCCAAAGAATTTTTGGCAAAACGTTCAGACTTTGTAGACGTTATTTTGTTAGATTTGGCGCTGGCAGACATTTGGACCCGGTCTTTGTTAGAAGTGCCGATGTATGTGTATAATCATCACTTGAACATACCCGTTATTTCTAATTCTGCCGAAAGCACCAATAACAGTTGGCTGCTTTCCTATAATATCGTTGGGCAATATCCCCCGGTTACGTCTGATTTTGAAATGCCGGAACTGATCGCGTATTTAAAAAACATCGTACACACCGGCCGCGCCCGCCCGCAATAAAAAGTTTTGCTCACATAACAAAAACGCGTGTATAGTACCACGTTCAACTTGGTATAATAAAGTATATGCGCGAAGCTCCCGTTTTACAAGTAAAAGATTTGCAAGTTTCTTTTACGGTAGATAAAAAACCCGTGCCCGTGGTGCGCGGGCTTTCCTATTCGCTCCCCGCCGGGAAAGTGCTGGCCGTGGTGGGCGAGTCGGGCAGCGGCAAAACGGTGCATGCACTTTCTATCTTGCGGTTACTCCCGCCGGGAGCGCAAATCAGCGGTGGCGAAGTGTTGTACAAAGGAAAAGATGTAAGCGCGTGCACAGAAAAAGAGTTGCAACGGGTACGCGGGCAACAAATTTCTATGATTTTCCAAGACCCGGCCGCCAGTTTAAACCCCGTTTTAACTATCGGCGAACAACTGACCGAAACACTCCTTGCCCATAAAAAAATAACCAAATTACAAGCCCGTCAAGAGGCCGCGCAGTTACTGGAAAAAGTCGGCATTACAGACGCGCAAAAACGGTTAGACGAATATCCCTTTCAATTTTCCGGCGGTATGTGCCAACGCGTGATGATCGCTATGGCCTTAGCCCTTTCGCCCGATATTTTAATTGCGGACGAGCCGACCACGGCTTTGGATGTTACTATTCAAGCCCAAATCGTGCGCCTTATCAAACAACTGCAAGAGCAAGCGCGCATGTCGGTCATTTTTATTACGCATAATTTGGCCTTAGCCAGCCAAGTGGCGGATGAAATTTTAGTGTTGTACGGCGGGCTTTGCATGGAGCAAGCCCCGGCAGATGAATTGTTTGCTAAACCGTTACATCCCTATACGCAAGGGCTCCTTGCGTCGCTTGCGTCTGTCAACACGCGGCCCGAGCGTTTGCCGGCTATACCCGGTCAGCCGCCCGTAGCGGGGGAAAATTTTGCGGGGTGTCCGTTTGCGCCGCGTTGTCCGCACGTAACGGACAAATGCCGCCAATCTTTGCCGCCTTTGCGGGAAATCGGCGCGCGGAAAGTGCGTTGTTTTTGGGAGTCAACCAAATGAGTGCGTGCGTAGAAATTACCCATTTGTATAAAACCTATTACCGCCACAAATGGCTCTTTGGTAAAGGTTCGGCCGTGCCGGTACTTAAAGACGTTACGCTTTCGTTGCCGCAAAACCGTGTGCTTGGGCTAGTAGGCGAGTCGGGTTGCGGCAAAAGCACGCTGTGCAAAGTATTACTGGGGATAGAAAAACCCACCGCGGGAACGGTGCTTGTCAACGGACAAGATATCGCCGGTTTAGACCGGGCCGGGCGCAAAAAAATTTGCCGCCACATGCAAGTAGTGTATCAAGATCCGTACTCCAGTTTGGATCCGCGTATGACGGTGCGCCAACTGCTTAGCGAGCCGTTAGATATCCACGGGTTGCACCCGGATAAAAAACAGCGCGAACAATTTTTACAAGATTTGCTTACTTCAGTTGGGTTGGCTCCTTCGTATTTGGACCGCTACCCACACGAATTTTCCGGCGGACAACGCCAACGTATCAGCATCGCGCGCGCTTTGGCGTTGGACCCGCAAATTTTAATTGCCGATGAGCCCGTTTCCGCGTTGGACGTTTCTGTGCAGGCACAAATTTTAAATTTACTTAGCGATATTAAAAAAGCGCGCAAGTTGTCTATGCTTTTTGTGACGCACGATTTTGCCGTAGCGCGTTTTTTGTGTGATGATATTGCCGTGATGTATAAGGGGCGTATTGTGGAAATGGCCCCGGCGGATGAATTATTTGCTAAACCGTTGCACCCTTATACGCAAGCGTTACTGCGGGCCGTGCCGCAAGTAGGCCGTCCGTTGGCTAAACCGCTTGCCGAGCCGGGTGCCGACGTGCCCAACGGTTGCGCTTTTGCGCCGCGTTGTGAGCGTGCAAGCGAAAAATGCCGCCAAGCCGTGCCCCCCTTTCAAGCCGCCGCGCCGCAACACTTTTGCGCGTGTGTGCAATTTACAAAAGGAGACGTACAATGAATATAAACCAAAAACGTTTAGTAGATACCTTCTTGCAACTGGTGAAGATTGACAGCGAATCCGGCACCGAGAAAAAAATGCAAGAACACGCCGCCGCGGAACTTAAAAAACTCGGCTGCCGCGTAGTAGTAGATAACGCCGGGAAAAAATTTGATACCAATGCCAAAGGAAACGTCATGGGGTTCTTCCCGGGGACGGTGAAAAGTGCCCCGTTTGTGTTGGTGGCCCATTTAGATACGGTTAAACCCGGCCAAGGTATTAAACCCGTTGTCAAAAAAGACAGCATTGTTTCCGATGGGAAAACAATTTTAGGAGCGGACGATAAAGCCGGAGTAGCCATTATTTTAGAGGTGCTCCGCTCGCTCAAAGAAACAAAAATTCCGCACCCGCCCGTGGAAGTTATTTTTACGCTGTGTGAAGAGCGCGGTATGCACGGGTCTAAAAATTTAGACTACAAACAATTAAAAGGCCGCGAAGGGATGATTTTAGATAACGAAAACGGCGACGAACTTTTAATTCAAGGCCCGACGGTTAATGATGTGGTGGTAGAAATTACCGGAATTTCCGCCCACGCAGGGGCTTGCCCGGAAAAGGGTATTTCGGCGTTGGAAGTAGCGGCGTATGCTATTTCGCACATGAAGTTAGGGCGCATTGATAAAGAAACGGTCGCCAACTTCGGGGCCGTGCAAGGCGGCCAAGTGCCTAACGCCGTGATGGAAAAAATTTCCCTCATCGGCGAGGCGCGCAGTTTAAAAGCCGAAAAACTGGCCAAACAAACCGCACACATGAAAAAAGCGTTTGAGTTGGCTGTCAAAAAATACACCAAGAAAATTGACGGAAAAATTTGTAAACCGGTCGTAGATTTTAAAGCGACCTCGCGTTATCCCGCGGTGCAGATTTCCAAATCTCACCCCGTGGTAAAAGCGTTACTGGCGGCGGCTAAACGGCTCAACATGCCGCTCTATCCGCGTTCTTCCGGCGGCGGTTGTGATGCAAATGTGCTGTCCGGCAGAGGGTTTACCGTGCCTAATTTAAGCGTGGGTGTGTATAATTGCCACACCGTGCATGAAAAACTTATTTTAAAAGAGTTTTACGCGGCCGCGGAACTGACGTGGGCGGCTGTTACGTCTTATAGAAAGTAAGGAAGTTTATGGTTAGATACATTGTCCGCCGGCTTTTACTGTTGCCGCTTGTGGTACTGGGAGTGACATTTTTGTTATTCTTCCTGACCCAACGGCTCAGCCCCGAAATGCGCGCTTCTTTATACGTTAAAGATCCGCGCCAAATGGGTGCGTTAGAGGAAGTTATCCGGCAGTACGGCCTGCGTGACAATGTATTTAAGCAATACGGGCGGTGGCTTAGCCAAGTAGCTCACGGCGATTTGGGATATAGCCCCAGCGCGAATATGCCCGTAGCTAAAGCACTCAAAGAATATCTGCCCGCTACGGTGCAACTCGCATTGGTTACTATGATGCTGGTAGTGTTTTTCGGCGTGTGGTTTGGGGCGTTTTCTGCCGTACATAAAGATAAATGGCAAGACAGTTTAGCGCGCGTTATTAGTGTGGGCGGGTTTTCTCTTCCGATTTTTGTGCTCGGGCTTTTACTGCTGATGTTTTTTTACGGCAAACTCGGGTGGTTTGCGCCGGGGGGATATTCGTTTCAAACCGATATGATTATCCACGGCCCGAACTTCCATACCTACACCGGATTTTTACTCATTGATGCGTTACTAAACGGCAACGGGCGTGTGTTTATGGATGTGTTATCCCATTTAGTGTTGCCCGCCGTTACTTTGTGTATCGGTTCGTTTGCGCTTATGGTGCGCGTGATGCGCTCCAGTATGCTAGAGGAATTAAACAAAGATTACGTCCGTACCGCGCGCGCCAAAGGACTTAGCAAGGGACAAGTGATTTATAAACACGCCGGAAAAAACGCTATTATCCCCGTGATTACGTTAGCCAGTATCCAGTTTATCCGTCTTTTGGGCGGGACGGTAATTGTGGAAACGATTTTTGATTATCCCGGCATCGGACGCTTTGGCGTGCTCGCCGCGCAACAGTTAGATATTGCCGGTATTTTAGGGTTTTCGCTGATGGTAGCGGTGCTGTTTGTGTTGGGTAATTTACTTTCGGACATTTTATATACGGCGGTAGATCCGCGTATCCGGTTAGATTGATTATGCTAAAAAACCGTATCTTTAAACGCATTTATACCAATAAAACTTCGCTCGTGGGTTTTATTTTGGTGTCATTTTTCTTGTTGGTAGCGTTATTTGCTCCGGTGCTTGCTCCGGTACAAAACCCACATAACCCGTACCAAATGCCGCAGAAAAGTTATGCTATCGCCCCGCAGCCGCCGTCTGCGCAAAACTGGCTCGGCACCACCGAACAGCAATACGATTTGTATTACGGAGTCGTGTGGGGAACGCGGCTTGCGTTTGAGGTGGGTATTACCGTTACGTTTTTTGCCTTTTTAATCGGGCTTATCGTGGGAGCCGTGGCCGCGTATTTTGGCGGTAAAGTGGACGAAGTGTTAATGCGGCTGACCGATGTAGTGTTTGCCGTGCCGTCGCTTGTACTGGCTATGGTGATTGCCGCGATGTTGGGGCCGGACATTAAAAACATGATGATCGCGCTAACGGCGGTGGCATGGCCTTCTTACGCGCGGCTCATACGCGGGGATATTCTATCCGTCAAACGGCGTGACTATGTAACTGCCGCGCGCACGTTGGGAGCTAGCGGGCCGCGTATTTTGCTAAGGCACATTTTACCCAATTCCATTTATCCTTCCGTTGTAGTAGCCAGTTTGGATATCGGTTATGTGGTGCTGACGGCGGCGTCTTTATCTTTCTTGGGGCTTGGGGCTCAGCCGGGTACAGCCGATTGGGGGCAACTCATTGCCATGGCGCGCAACTGGGTGCTCGGCACGGCGCAAAACCCGCTGGCCTATTGGTACACGGTGGCGGTGCCGGGGGCGGCTATCTTCCTATTTGTACTCGGGTGGAATCTCTTGGGAGATGCGTTTAGAGATATTTTAGACCCCAGACAGGCCTGATTTTTATACAATATAGGTATAGTCCTAATTTTATAAGAGGTGCTTGATTATGATTCGTCGCAAAGATTTATATACTTCACTGGCCGATAGTGCTTTTCGTTTCCCGGACCGTGTTGCGTTGGTGGAAGCGGGCAGCGGCAAGAAAGTCTCTTACCATGAACTTTTAATGAAGGTGGACCGCGCCGCCGATATGTTTTTTGAACACGGCATTCGTAAGGGGGACCGCGTCGGTATCGTGCACCGCAACGCCATTGATACGGTAATAGCCAACTACGGGCTTTATAAATTAGGGGCTGTGAGTATCCCGATAAACTTCATGGTCACTAAACAAGAGGAAATCCAATTTATTTTAAATAACGCCGGAGCCAAGGCCGTCGTAACGCAGGCAGAATTTTTGCGCCATTACGTAAAAGCTGTACCGGATACGCCGACGGTCAACTATATCTTTACGACCGACGAAGTGCCCTCTTCCGCTGCCGGGTGCGACAAAGTACAACTGTTTTGGGAACAAATTGAAAAATCTACGTTCCACGATGAAACTGCTTCCCCGCAAGCAGGACTGGATGACTTGGCGTTTATTCTTTACACGTCCGGCACGACGGGCCTGCCCAAAGGAGCGATGATTTCACACGGTAATTTGGCCTCTAACGTCATTTCCTGTGCGCAAATTTTTAAGATTAACGATGATGATGTTTTCTTGTGTCTGCTCCCCATGTTCCACTCGTTTGCGTGGACGACGTGTGTGGTTATCCCGCTTTATTTAGGGTTAAAGGTGGTCATCGTCGCCAACGTCATGCCGGCCAGTAAATGGTTAGGCGCTATGGGATCGGAAAATGTAACCTTGATGTTGGCCGTGCCGCAAATTTACGCGGTACTTTCCAAAGAAGCCAAAGGTTTAAAACAACTTTATTTGCGTTTCTGGCCGTTTAAAAATATCCGGTTTTGCGTATCGGGTGCGGCTCCGCTTACGCAAGAAATCAAAGACCGCTTTGAACAAAAATTCAACGTGCCGATATTGGAAGGGTACGGGCTTACCGAAACGAGTCCGGTTGTCAGCGTCAATACCGAAGAATTACAAAAAATCAAATCGGTGGGCCCTGCTTTGCCGGCAGTCAGTACGCTTGTGTTGGACGAAAACGGCAACGAAGTGCCCCGCAACCACGAAGGCGAGCTTTGCGTCAAAGGACCTAACGTGTTCCGCGGATATTGGGGCAACGAAGCCGCCTCCAAAGATGCGTTTACACCGGACGGTTGGTTTAAAACGGGCGATATTGTAGAAATAGATGACGACGGTTTTATCTTTATTAAAGACCGCAAAAAAGACATGATTATTATTAAAGGGTTGAAAGTATTTTCTGCCCAGGTGGAAGCCATTATTTGCGAACATCCGGCGGTAGCTGAGTGCGCCATTATCGGCGTGCCGGACGGCCGCGGCGGTGAATTTATTAAACTCTACGCCGTTAAGCGCGAAGATGTGGAACTTAACGAAAAAGAATTTCGCATGTTCTTAAAAACGCATTTGGATAACTACAAACGTCCGCGCGATTTTGAGTTTGTAGAAAAATTACCGAAAAATGCGCTCCAAAAAGTTTTAAAACGCGAACTACGCAAAGATGCCGTAGCCAAGTTGGCCGCGCGCACGGCGGCCGCCCCTGCTGCGGAGGAAACCCTTGCCTAAGGATGCGCGGGCTGACCTAGCGCGCGTGCTTGCCGATACTGTTCCCCAGGCGTATTATGTGGGCGGGATTGTGCGTAGCAGTTTACTCAAGCGTGCGTCTTGCGATATTGATTTAACTTTACCGCCTGCCGACGTAAAACCGGCCGCTTTGGCACTCGCCAAAAAATTAAAAGCTGCCACGTTTGAAATGGACGCCGAGTACGGCGTATGGCGGCTCGTTACCCACAAAAATAAAATTCAAATTGATTTAACGGCCTATCAAGGCAACGATCTAAAGGCCGATTTGCTTAGGCGCGATTTTGCGTTTAATGCACTTGCTTATCCGGTTACTGCCTTGCCTCAAATTCAAATTACCCCACAGAAAAACGGAAATGCGCACATTTTGCTCAAACGCTTGCAACGAAAAAAAATAGTGGACTTTGCAGGTGGACTAACCGACGTAAAACATAAACTGATCCGTCACACCAACCCGCGTGTATTTGCGGAAGACCCGTTGCGGATGTTGCGCGCGTTTCGCTCGGCCGCAGAGCTGAAATTTACCATTGATCCTTCTACGTTAAAACTTATTAAAAAACACGCCGCGCTTATTACCCAACCCGCGGGCGAGCGTATCCACGAAGAACTGGCGCGTTTATTTAACACGTCTAAAGCGTATGAAAATTTAGTGCTTATGGATACGTGCGGGCTTTTAACGGCTCTGTTTCCGGAGTTAGCCCCGCAACGCGCGTGTGCCGAAGTATATTACGGTAAAGGCGGCGTACTCAAACATACGTTATTGGTATTTAAGCGTATGGAATATCTGCTAGACCACATCGCGCAAGCGTTCCCCAAGTATGCCAAAAAGTTGCAAATCTATTCGTTGCAAAAACCGCTTTTTAAAATGGCCGCGCTGTTGCATGATGTGGCTAAACCGTCCACGGCTAAAATGAAAGACGGACGTTTGCGCTTTTTTTACCACGAACAACAAGGCGCGCGTATGGCGCGTAAAATTTTAGAGCGTTTACATTACAGCCGCCCGGACATGCGCCTTATCTGTGCCATGATCGGCGAGCATTTGCGCCCGAGCAATCTGGCCAGTAACGATTTTATCACCGATAAGGGCGCGTATCACTTTTTCCGCGATTTGGGCGATGCGGCTATTGCGTTACTATTTTTATGTTGGGCCGATTACACCAGTTATGTTAGCGATGCGCAACTGCGCCGTATTTTGCCCCATAGCCAAGACCCGCTGATGAGTTTGGCCCAAGCGCAAAAGAGAGCCGCCGTCGGTAAAACCCTCAGACATTTGCAAGTGCTTTCTTTACTATTTAATAAATTTTTTGAGCACCCGCGCGTGGTGCGCCCTTCACGCGTGATTACCGGGCGCGATATTATGGATGCTTTGCATATTCCGTCCGGCCCGAAAATCGGCGAGCTGTTGGAAGCCGTAGCCGTTGCGCAAGTAGAGGGGAAAGTGCAAGATAAAAAAGAGGCACTGGCCTTTATCCGCACACTTGCAAAGGCGGAAAAGAAATAGTTGTGCGCGGATAAAAAACTTTGCTAAAATAAAGTAGCATTAAAAACGCTTACGTGATGCGGGCGTGGTTCAATGGTAGAATGGAAGCTTCCCAAGCTTTAGACGAGGGTTCGATTCCCTTCGCCCGCTTTTTTAACACGGGATAACTATGGAAAACGAAAATTTAGATTTAGATGCCAAACCTGCCGGAAATAAAGATCTTTGGCTTTTTCTCATTATTGTAGATATCGTTTTGTTATGCGTGTTTGGTTTCTTTTTGTACAAACACTTTTCGTCGTATTTGTTTGCCATTAGACCCGCTCCCGTACAAGAAACAACGGCTACTGCACAAGAGCCCGCGCAAGTAACCGTTTTGGAAGAAGTGGTAAGCGTGACAGAAGAACCTAAAGCCCAGCCCGCTCAGCCGGCCCAAGAAGTAAAACCGGCAGAAACGCTGGTGGCTGAAATTATCGCTGCGGAGGAAATCCCGGCGGAAAAACCGGTTGCTAAAACACAAACGCCGGACGAAAAAAAGGTAAGCGTAGTGGTAGTGAAAAACCCAAAAAGCAAATACCGCCGCGTGACGTTTAAATGGTTTGGCGAGGGTAAAAAAGTGCAAATTGTCAGCGGGTTTACCATGTCCAAACCGCAAAATTTGACGAAGAAAAACGGGCATTGGGAAACGACGCTTTCTATCTTGCCCGGCACGTATAAGTTCTTATATGTAATTGACGGCGAAAACCGCCAAGACCCGTATAGCCCGTCCAAGGACGGACGCTCCGTAGTAGTGATTGAATAGCTTTCCATAAAAACATCCTTGTTGTTTGGTAACAGGCCCTAATTTCTTAGGGCCTGTTTGTTTGAGAAGGGGTTATTCCGCGGGGGGAACATCATACCAAAAAGCATTGTTTAGACCGCGCGTATTTTGGGTTTCCATTTGGCAAATTTTACTTTGTATACTACCGTCTTCGTTAGTTCCACTTACCGGTAAGCAATGTGCTTTGTTTGGATATCGGGAAGAGAAAGGTAAATCTACTCCGTAGCGCATTTTAATACGGGAATCTTCGCAGGTAATGCAAAATTGTCCATTATGATATTGACAAGTGATATAGGAATGCGTTGGAATTTCTATATCTAAATCTCCAAATTGCCCAGTATACGAGCCATTAGCCAGGTAATACGCTTCTTCGGCTTGTCTAATGGCTTGTACCAGAATTTTCAAGTTCGTGTACCGGCTTTTATAGACGCTTTTCTGATATTGCGGCAGCGCCACCGCCGCTAAAATACCGATGATAAGCACGACGACTAATAGTTCAATCAAAGTAAATGCTTTATTTGTTTTCATATTGTTTGCTCCTTGTTATCTTTTTCCAACACTTTATTATTGTTTTTTTTTTTTGATTTGTCAACCCCCTTTTCGCTTTTCTGACGGCAGAAAAGCTCGCAAAAGACCGCCGCCCACGCTCATAAAAAGCAGTTAAAACAAGAAAATTTTTCAAACTCGCTTTGCTCAAACATGAAAAATTTTTACTTGTTTTAACGCTTTTGGGCGGCCCGCAGGGTCTCGCTATCGGGCGGATAAACAACAAAGGCAAATGTCCTTTTTTCGTACAAAAAACCGGGGCTATGTAAATAGCCCCGGTTGAGGTTACGACTAGTTGCCTTAGTGCGCTAAGGCAACATCTCAGGAAGATCTAGCACGAGAAATTGCGCTTAATAATACTTCGCACAATACCCTCTACGTGAAAAGATGTTTTGTCGGCCACGATCGGCGTGTAGTGCGGGTTTTCCGATTGCAAAATTATATTGGCCCCGTCTTTGGTAAAGCGTTTGACAAGCACTTCGCCGTTGTTGACGCACACCACCACGTCTTTATTTTTGGGTTGGTGGCTTTGTTCTACAATCAGCCAATCTTTGGGAGAAATTAAACTCTCCATAGAATCGCCCTTGGCCTCTACCATAAATCCTTTGCACGCCGGAAAATAAATCATACTGGGGTCCACCGGCACAATGCGCGTAGGGGTGCCGTCCAAAATCGTACCCGCCGGGCCGCATTTAGCCATACCGTACATTTTTAGATAAATCACATTTTTTTCCGGGTCTTTTAAAATCATATAGTCGCGCGGGTTGGCCGGGTTACGTTTTAGAAACCCTTTTTTCTCTAATTGCTTAATGTGATGAAAGACCACACTTTTGGCACTTACGTTTAGCTGTTCGGCCAGTTCTTCCATCGTCAGAGGATCGGCAATGTGCGACTTTAAAATTTCCAACAATTTTTCTTGTTTCGGATGCAAAGCTTTCATACGCGCTCCTGTATAACTTTTATTTTTGTTCTATAATTTGTTCTATAATTTTTTGCGCTAAAAGTAAAATAAATTTGGCAAAACACTTAAAAAATAATTGTTTTTTACTTGATTTTTTTGTTTTTTTCTTGCTACAATTTAGAAAATTTTAGGAGGTAATTTTATGAAAGTTATTATGTTAAACGGCAGCCCGCACACCAACGGTAATACTGCACTGGCCTTGCGTGAAATGGCGGAAGTGTTGGAGGCGGAAGACATCAAAACCGAGATTATTACCGTCGGTAACCAAAAGGTACACGGTTGCACTGCGTGTTATGCTTGCGCCAAGTTGGGTAAATGCGCGTTTGACGATATTGTCAATAAAATTGCTCCTAAATTCAGACGAGCCAGCGGCCTGGTAATTGGCAGCCCCGTGTATTACGCGGGGGCCAATGCTACCTTGTGTGCCGTGTTGGACCGCTTATTTTTCAGCACGTGTTTTGATAAAGCTATGAAAGTAGGGGCGAGTGTAGTTGTGGGACGGCGCGGGGGGCATACCTCGGTGTTTGACCAACTCAATAAATATTTTTTTATTAGCGGGATGCCGGTGGCTGCCGGCCAGTATTGGAACTGCGTATACGGACAAAAACCCGGTGAAGTATTGCAAGATGAAGAAGGAATGCAAAGCTTGCGTACGTTGGCGCACAATATGGCGTTTTTAATTAAATCTATCGGACTGGGTAAAGACGTATACGGTGTGCCGGAGCGCGAAGAGTTTATAGCGACGAACTTTATCCGGTAAAGAAACGTATTTTTCGGTTACTTTTGGCGGGGCCTTGCGCGTTGGGAGTAACCGAAATTTTGTATAATAAATAATCGGTTAACCTTATTGTCGGAACCTCTGTGATGAAACATACGATTTCTTATGAAGTGGTAGAGTCTGCTGCGTCGGTTCTTCCTAAAGATTTTTTGGCGCGTTTGCCGGAAATGTTTACGAGTGAAGGCAAAACTATTTATAAAGGCCGTAACGAGATTAAAACTTTTACGGTAGAGGGCCGCACGGTATGTGTAAAAAAATACAGTGTGCCTCCTTTCTTAAACCGTGTTTTATATTCGTTGGGTTTGCGCACACCAAAAGCAAAACGCACTTACGAAAACGCTGCCAAAATTTTGGCCCGCGGTTTCAAAACGCCTGCGCAATACGGTTATGTAATTGTCCGCCAAGACGGATTTATCCGGGAATCTTATTCTGCCGGGGAATTTGTGGACAATGCCCGCACGGTGGGGCAGGATAAACAAAACAAAGACCTTATCCGGGCGTTTGCGCATTATACGGCCGCCAAGCACGCCAAAGGGCTTATGCACCGCGACTACATTTTAAATAATATCTTATACACGCACGATGAAAAAGGATACGACTTTACGTTGATTGATGTGAACCGTTTTGTGTTTAAAAATAAACCGATACGCGGTTTTTTGCAAAGCGTGAATTTGATGCAACCATTTCACAACGAAGCGGAACTGAAACATTTTGTGAGGTTTTATGAACAGGCCGCGGCTATGCCGGGGAAATTGACCGCACGGGTGGCGCGTTTTCGCTGGTGGCGTAACCGTTACAGCCAACTCAAGCGGTTGTTGAAAAAGATACCGGGGGCGCGGTTTATTACACCTAAGCGGGCCAAACCGCGGACCTAGTTTTTAGTTGCTTTTGCAAACAGGCGCGAAACAAATTATTTGTTTCGCGCTTTTTGTCGGATCAGAATCCCCGGCAAGACCAATAAAAGTACCGTCAATGAAATTCCCTATTGTTGAAACTTCGCTCTAAAAACACACGGAGGTTTTAGGCCTTACGCCTGCCCCCGGCAAGGGGGCTTTCTGTATATATTTTTCTCTCGCTCGTCATCCCGACCCTGCGGGCGGCAAAAATGCGGGACAACGCGAGAGAAAAATAAAAACTTGACATCGTTTTTTTTTTGCTACATTTTATTTAATGAAACAAAGGAGGTTGTATGAAAAACAAACAAGCATTTACGCTGATTGAATTATTAGTGGTAGTTTTAATTGTTGGTATTTTGGCGGCGGTAGCGTTGCCGCAATATCAGCGCGCAGTAACAAAAAGCCGCCTGAGCACGCTTAAACATTTGGTAGCAAGTACCAACCAGGCGGCAGAGGCCTATTATATGTCCACCGGAGATTATCCGCGGACTTTTGATGAAATGGACATAGATTTTCCCACTCCTATCAGCACTAATTTAGAACCACAAGATAATAGTTGGGGGGCCGGAAGCGGGTACTTTCGGGCGCAATACACGTGGGGAAATTGTGCGCTTTTTTGGAGTCCCAATCACACTAACAATTTTACGGAGTGTACACATACCGGGGCGGGTATTGGGTATGCCAAACGGTTTGTTAATTCCAATACCGCCCGCGGTTTGAGGACTTGTTCGGCCCGTAATGAAACGGCTTTACAGGTGTGTTTGCAAGAAACGGGCAAAACGCGTAATGCGTGTAATCACTACACGTATACTACCCCCGAATCGTGGACCTGTGATTATTTAAAATAAAGTTTGTCTGTGGATCAGCACGGGTGCAAGAATAATTAGTATTTCCGGTGCTGTTCCCAATTCCACGCGGTTTGGATAATGCGTGTTAAATCGTATTGCGGTTTCCAATTTAGCACGCGCTCGGCTTTTGCGCTATCGGCCACCAATACGGCGGGGTCGCCCGCGCGGCGTGGGGCATACTCCACGGGAAAATCTATCCCGGTAATCTCTTTGGCTTTAGCGATTAGTTCCGCTACGCTGTGTCCGTTACCGCTGCCCAAATTAAACCGCTCGCTGACGTTATCTTTTTCCATTTTTTCCAAGGCCAAAATATGCGCGCGTGCCAAATCGTTGACGTGTACATAATCGCGTATGCACGTGCCGTCTGGCGTGGGATAATCGGTGCCGAACACTTTAATACTTTTGCGTTTGCCCAGGGCGGTTTGCAAAATCAGCGGGATCAAGTGGGTTTCCGGTTCGTATGATGAGCCAATCTCGCCCGAATCATCACAACCGCTTGCATTAAAATAACGAAGTGCGGTAGATTTTAATCCGTAAGCCGTGTCAAAATCGGCCAGTATTTTTTCTACCATGAGTTTGCTTTGTCCGTAAGGGTTAATGGGATTTTTGGGGTGGTTTTCGTCTATTTTTTTCTGCTCCGGCTCGCCGAAGATCGCCGCCGT
This sequence comes from Candidatus Avelusimicrobium caledoniensis, assembly GCF_902756455.1. Classification (NCBI taxonomy): domain Bacteria; kingdom Pseudomonadati; phylum Elusimicrobiota; class Elusimicrobia; order Elusimicrobiales; family Elusimicrobiaceae; genus Candidatus Avelusimicrobium; species Candidatus Avelusimicrobium caledoniensis. Next base: position 39,410 of record NZ_CACVRB010000004.1, read on the forward strand.
GGACGAAAAAATAAAATAAGGCACTTTATTTTCTACCAGTGTTTCCAACAAACGCAATGTGCCGGCGGTATTATTGGCGTAATACTTGGCGGGGTTTTGTACGCTTTCGCCCACTTCAATATGGGCGGCAAAGTGCATAACGGCTTCAATGTGGTATTTCCGTAAAATTTCGCTGACGCGTGCTTGGTCTTGCATGTTGGCTTGTTCAAACGGATACGGAGCGACGGCCTCGCGGTGTCCTTTGGACAAGTTGTCCAGTATCACGGGGTTATATCCGCGCGCGGCTAACATACGCACGGTGTGCGAACCGATATATCCGGCTCCGCCGGTAACTAAAATGTTTTTCATTTATTTCTCCGTAAATTTGTCAAACGGAAACGGCATCAGCTCGCTGAATTTTTTACAGTAAGCGGTGCGGGTTTTTCCGTCTAAAACAGCAATGTAGATAGGCGTATCGGGGGCGAAAAATTCACTCATCACTTGGCGGCAAGCCCCGCAAGGGGAGTTAAATTTTTGGCCTTTTATTTTTTGGGTAATCAGGGCTAACGCTTTGAAACGGCGGTGTCCGGCTCCCACGGCGGCAAAGATAGCGTTGCGCTCGGCGCAGACGGTTAAACCGTAGGAAGAATTTTCTATATTAGTACCGGAAAAAATTTGGCCGTCGTCCGTTAATACGGCCGCGCCGACTTTAAATTTGGAATAAGGCGAATAAGAATTTTCCCGCGCCGCTTGGGCCGCGTCTAATAAAGTGTTTATTTGTGCGGTGGTTAATGTTTTTTTCATAATTTTATTTTATAATAAAAATATGAAAATGTGGATAATCGTTTTTGTAGTAGTATTGGGAATTTGGTATTTGGTGGGGAAAAAATCTACCATCAAAAATGCGGGACGCCCTGTGCAAAAAATAGTGGCGTTTGGCGATAGTTTAACGGCGGGTTACGGCGCGGGGGGAGTTGCCAAATCGTACCCGGCGGTACTGGCAAGATTAAGCGGAAAGCAGATTATCAATTTGGGTTTGTCGGGTGATACGGCAGTAAACGCGCCTACGCGCCTGCCGCAAGTGCTTGCGGAAAACCCGGACATGGTGCTTATTGAATTTGGCGCGAACGACCGCATCCGCAACCTCGGCCACGAGGGTGCGGCACGTGCGGTGGCACAAATTGTGGACGAAGTACAAGCGGCGGGAGCCATTGCCGTGATTGTAGATACGGGCGGCCCGCAAATGGGGCCGTACACGTCGGCCTACAAAAAAATTGCCAAAGAAAAACAAGCCGTTTTTGTACCCGGAATTATACGGGGCATCTTCAATAACCGCAAATTAAAGTCGGACCTGATCCACCCCAACGCGGCGGGGTACGAGATTGTTGCCCAGCGCGTGTATAAAGAAATAAAACCGTATTTGTAAAAATCAATATTGATAATATTTATACGTAGTTGTGCCGTGGGTTGTGTACCATGTTTTTCCTGTTTCCGCTTTGCATATTTCTTGGTGCAATTTGTTGTTTACCTCTGCTACGCACCAGTTACCGTTTCCCGAACTGCTGGCTTGATACCAGGGACTTTGAGTGGGCCAGCACTGTAATAATTCCCCACTACTTATATTACAATGTCCCCACGAATAGATGTAATTGCTCGCAGTAGCTGTTTTGCTGGGGGCGGGAAAATCAATAGATAAATCTTCAAAGGTATTTGCATATTCTCCGTTAGCCATATAATAAATTTGTTGCGCTTTCAAAAACGCATCCCCCAACAGGACGGCCTGTTTATACCGTGCGCGGATAACGGCTTTTTGGTATTGCGGTAATGCCACGGCGGCCAAAATGCCGATGATTAACACGACCACCAGTAATTCTATTAACGTAAATGCTTTTGTATTTTTCATATTTTTGCTCCTTAACTAAGGTGTCATCCCCGAGTTTGCCCGTCCGGCGAGGACTCGGGGATCTCCACCTTGTTGTTTTTGGCTGACACCTTATTATCGTTTTTTTTTTTGATTTGTCAACCCCCTTTTCACTTTTCCCTCGCCCCTTGCGGGAGAGGGTGGCCGAAGGCCGGGTGAGGGGTAATAAAAAGCGGGGTATAACAGAACAAGGAAAATAACTTTACTATTTACCCCTCATCGGTTTGTTCGGACGATGTCCGCCAAACCACTTCCCCCGCAGGGGGGGAAGTCAAACGACGTTATTTTATCGTCGATACCTCACAAAGCAACATAACAAAAACAGTGTGGCTCCAATTAAGTGCAAGTTGACTCCCAAAATGCCTGCCCCCGGCAAGGGGGCTTGACATCGTTTTTTTTTTTGATTTAATTTTGTTATACCCAAATGAAAAGGAGGAGTTTTTATGAAAAAGGAAAGATGTTATAAAAAAAAGTTGTCATCCCGTGAGGTCGTTACACGGGATCTTCGTATTTTTGTTTCTGATGGGATGGTTAACGAGCGAGAGAAAATCAGAAGATCCCGGATTACAAATTTCCGGGATGACAGGCCTTTATTTAATAATAACAAGGCATTTACACTAATAGAACTGCTTGTGGTTGTTCTCATCATTGGTATACTTGCCGCAGTGGCTGTGCCGCAATATCAAAAAGCGGTGGAAAGATCACGTAGCAGAGAGGCAATATCTTTATTACAATCGGTCTATCAAGCCGCGAAAACCTATGAACTCTCAAGTGGGGAGTGGCCCGATAGTTTTGATGAACTCGCCGTAGAAATCCCGTGGACGGGTACAGAAAAATGGAGTACGGCCGGTTACATAAAAGATACTCGTTCTAATGGTACTTGGTCCTTGCAAATTTACAAAGATCCTTCCGTTGCCTTATACAAATCTATCTATTTAGGCCGTATCAGCGGAAAATACGAAGGGACAGGGTTTAATATGAATTTAAACCGTGCTTGGGCGTGTGTGGAAAGAACTTCTACGGGAAAAGTGTTTACCGGAAACGCGGGTGATTATTGCGTGAAAATTCTACATTGTTCGGGTTCTCCCAGTACTACCGGTGACGGACGGTATTATTCCGCTCAATCTTGTTCGTTCTAAGTGCGATGCCTTTTTCCTGTCTCCCAAAAATAGTACAATATACTATATTCTTTTTTGGGAGATAGAACCAAATGGCAAAGAACGATTTGATTACCCGCAATTTAATGTTGGATAGTCTGAAACAATACGCAAAAAACCGCATATCCTTTAACCTCTTGCGTGAGCACGACGCAAAAAATGAAATTCCTTTAGACATCTTAAAAGAAATGTACGACCACGATATCTTGGGCGTGCATTTACTGCTCATCCCGGAAGAATACGGCGGGCTGGGCGGCCAAACTACCGAAATTTACCGCGTGTGCGAACAACTTGCCCGCATTGATTTGGGTATCGCTACCGGCGTATTTGCTACGTTTTTGGGGAGCGACCCGCTAAACGTCGGCGGCACACCTGAGCAAAAAGCCAAATGGTTTAAGAAAATTGCACAAGAAAATAAACTGGTCGCCTACGGCGCAACGGAAGCCGATGCCGGAAGTGACCTTGTTTCCTTGCGCACCCGCGCCGAGCACGTTGTGCAAAATGGGCAAGTAGTCGGCTACAAAATCACGGGCAGCAAAATGTGGATTTCCAACGGCGGCGTTGCCGATATTTACACCGTTCTCGCGCTTGCTCCCGGCGGACCGAGTTGGTTTATTGTAGAAAGAGGTACGCCCGGTTTTACGCAAGACGTGCACGAAGACAAACACGGGATCCGTTTGTCTAACACGGCGGGCCTGGCGTTTGATGAGGTATATGTTCCGGCGGAAAATTTAATCGGACTCAAAGAAGGCCAAGGTTTCTTGCAAGCGCAGGCCGTGTTTGGCTATACGCGCTTAATGGTGGCGGCGTTTGGGCTTGGCGGCGGCGAAGAAGCCGTAGAAACCGCCTTAGAATATGCCCAACAACGTATCCAAGCCGGTGGCCCTTTAGCGCAAAAACAAGGGTTTATGTTAAAACTCATCACGCCGCATTACGTCCGTTTTGAAGCGGCGCGCGCTTACATTGACTGGACGGCTAAACAATTAGAAGTCAATAATCACGGGTTGGCTACCGAAGGGGCGATTGCTAAACTTTACGCCACCGAATCGGGCAATAAAGCCGCCGAAGATGCTATTCAAGCCATGGGCGGTTTTGGCTATACCAAAGAATTTGCCGTAGAAAAAATTAAACGCGATGTCAAAATTACGTGTATCTATGAGGGTACAAGCGAAGTATTGGAAATGACGATTTTCCGCGGACGTTGGCAAGAACATTTAAAATCGCGCGGCCAATATTATCTAAACCAAGCCGCCGAGTTTGATGCCTTGCACGCCCAAAACCCCGATGTAGGGGCGGATAGTGTGGCACTTGGGTTTAGAGCATTGGCGCGCATTTTGGAAGATTGCCGCGCTAACAAACTCACCCGCCACCAATACGTTACGTTTATGCTCGGCGACCTTATCAGCGAAATGGAAGTGGCCGCTGTGTTTACGCGCCAATGCGCGAGTAAAATTATTACCGAAGGCAGCCGCTTTGACTTAAACTCGCTTTGCACCATGGCACGCGTCAATGCCCGCCAAAGTGCGTTTAAAACGGCCAGCGAGGGCTTGCGCCTGATTTTAGGTACGTGCCCGGCTATCAACACCGCTGAGCTGAGCCAAGCGGTCAACCTCGTCGGTATTGAGGACAAAATGCGCGGACTCATTGACGATATGGACACTGTGTCTGCCAAACTGCGTGAGATTTTCAAAAAATAGGATAAAGTATGCATATTATTGTTTGTATTAAACAAGTTCCCGATTCTACCCAAGTAAAAGTAGATCCGAAAACCGGTACGCTCATCCGTGCGGGCGTGCCCAGCATTTTAAACCCGTACGACCATTATGCGTTGGAAAAAGCATTAGCCATTAAAGCTAAAACGGGGGCTAAAATAACCGTTTTATCCATGGGCCCGCAACAAGCCACGGCTGTTTTGCGTTTGGCTTTGGCACTCGGGGCCGACGAAGGCGTATTGCTTTCCGCGCGTGCGTTTGCCGGATCGGACACGTGGGCCACGGCGTACGCGCTAGCGATGGCGGTTAAAAAAATCGGATCATTTGATTTAGTGCTTTGCGGTCAAATGGCCATTGACGGTGATACGGCACAAACCGGCCCCGAAATGGCGTATCATTTAAACATCCCGCAAATTACGTTTTGCGAAGGCATTGACGCAAACGGAAACACCGTTGTCGTCAAAAAACTTATAGAAGGCGGCCACCAAATTTTACAAGCCGATTTGCCCGTGCTCGTTACGATGACGATGCCGGCTGATTATGCGCCCAAATATCCGTCTTTCTTGGCGGCACATAAAGCACAAGATAAAGTCATCCGTACGTGGACGGATGCGGACATCGGCGCGGACCCGCATAAGTTGGGGCTGGAAGGTTCGCCCACGCGGGTGGACCGTATTTTCCCGCCGCCGTCGCGCGTTAAAGGCGAAATCTTTTCCGGCTCGGCGGTGGAACTGGCCAATAAATTTGTAGAAATTTTGAAAAAGGAGCGTGTTGTCAAATGATTCAGATTTCCCAAAATTGTGTCGGGTGCGGTAAGTGCACCACCGTCTGTCCGTTTGGGGCACTCTCTTTAGTAAACCGCAAAGCGGTAGCCTCTAATGCGTGCACCATGTGCGGCGCGTGCGTAAGCCAATGCCCGGTGGGTGCGTTATCTTTGCCCGCCAGCACAGCGGCTAAAAAAGATTTATCTTCTTATAAAGGCGTGTGGGTGTTTGTGGAAATCGGTACCGACGGAAAAACCCAACATGTGCGTTCGGTAGGATGTGAGTTATTGTCCAAGGGGCGCGAACTGGCGAGCCAAGTAGGCGAAGAATTATGCGCGGTCGTTATCGGCAGTAATGTTTCGCCGTTCTTTGCGGAAATTTCCCAATACGGCGCGGATAAAATTTATGTGGTAGATTCGCCCGCGTATGCACAATATAATACGGCGGCGTACGCTAACGCTTTGGGCACGCTTATTAAAAAATATAACCCCAGCGTGGTGCTTTTCCCGTCCACCTTTATCGGGCGTGATTTGTCCCCGCGGTTGGCGGCGGAACTTTTTGTGGGGCTGACGGCCGATTGCACGGGGCTAGCTATCAAAGACGGAAATTTAATTCAAACGCGTCCTGCTTTCGGCGGTAACATTATGGCCGATATTAAATGCCCGGACTACCGCCCGCAAATGGCTACCGTGCGTCCCAATGTGTTTAAAAAAGTAGTGTCCGCGCCCGGTAAAATGGCGCAAGTGGTTGCGGAAATGATGCCCTTACCCGCCGAGGCCGCCAAAGTGCGTGTGGTCAGCACGCAGTTTGACCCGCCCGCAAGCGGTGTAAAATTAGACGAGGCCGAAGTGGTTATTGCCGGCGGCCGCGGTATGAAAAACAAGGCCGGGTTTGATTTACTTGAAAATTTAGCCGGGAAACTGGGCGGCACCGTAGGTGCCAGCCGCGCGGCGATTGATTTGGGCCTTAAAGAAAAAGATAAACAAATCGGACAAAGCGGTGTTACAATTGCGGCTAAATTCTATGTAGCGTGTGGAATTTCCGGCGCGGTACAACACGTAGTCGGTATTGAACACAGCGACGTCATTGTGGGTATTAACAAAGACGCCAATGCCCCGATATTTAATGTGTGTAAGTATGGGTTGGTGGGCGATGCGACGCAGATACTGCCCAAAGTATTGGAACAGTTGAAGAAATAATAACGGCTGTTCGTAACTTTTGTTTTGCGCACGAATAACCCCTAGGACGTCATCCTGAACTCATTTCAGGATCTCGTTGTGTCCTAGGGGTTATTTGTTACTTTTTGGGGCAAACAATTTGTCCCATTTGAGCAATTTTTGGTCTCGTGGCCTTGATGTAACTAATTCGTTATTTGTAAGCCCAATCTGTTTCCGCACTGGCTTGGGCAAAGGGGACGGTTGCTCCGGTCTCTTGCTTGCAAATCTGGCTTTGTAAAGCGTTGGCATCCCCAACACCTGTTACACATAAACGTCGGCCTTTCGGCGTATGATAGATCCGGTACCCCATTTTGATTTGATAATTGTAACAGTTAATATACTCGGTAGCCATTGTGCAGACGTTGTTTTTGTTAAAAACACGTTGTTGAGCGTTTGCAGTGTTTGTTGTTCCCGGAGTGTCAATAGCCAGTTCTTCCCAAGTGCAATTGTATGAGTTATTTGCTAAATAATATATTTCCCGTGCTTGTGCAATGCTTTGGGTTAAAGGTTTTAATGCGGCGTATCGGCTTTTCATAACCGCTTTTTGATACTGCGGCAGAGCCACGGCGGCTAAAATGCCGATGATGAGAACGACAACTAATAATTCAATAAGCGTAAATGCTTGGTTGTTTTTCATATTGTTTGCTCCTTTGTTTTTTGCGTCCCTTTATTATCGTTTTTTTTTTTGATTTGTCAACCCCCGTCCGCTTTTCCGATGCCAGCTCTTGTAGGTCGGACGTAAGTCCGACAATATATTACTTTGTTGAAAACGTCGGATTTACATCCGACCTACAAACTCTTTGTTGTTCCTGTTGTTTTCCCGCCCGATAGCGAGCTGTTAAAAAGCGTTAAAACGAGTAAAAAATTTATATGTTTGAGCGTAGCGAGTTTATAAATTTTTCTCGTTTTAACTGCTTTTTACTAGCGTGGGCGGCGGTCTTTTGCTAGCTTTTCTGCCGTCAGAAAAGCGAAGAAAGCTTGACATCGTTTTTTTTTTTGCTATATTTTATTTAATGATAAAAAGGAGGTTGTATGAAAAACAAACAAGCATTTACGCTTATTGAATTATTAGTTGTCGTTCTCATCATCGGCATACTTGCCGCGGTGGCTGTGCCGCAATATAAATTGGCCGTCGCTAAAGCACGCATGACGCAACTAATTACCATGACAAATGCGGTTGCTCAAGCTGAAGAAAGATATTATTTAGCCAACGGGGTATATACGAGAAATTGGGACGAACTAGATATTGATTTTGAAGGGCATCGCGCACAAGCAACGTACTGGACTATGAATCATCCGTCGGGATGGAAATTAGAAATACAATTAAACGGGATAAACGGAGGTAATCCTAATTCAATACGGGCAACAGATTCCCGCTTGCCCGGTTTGCAGCTGTTGTTGGTCGGTTTTCAGCACAACGAACAAGACGCCCGGTGGAAAGGCGGCAAAAAAGCTTGTTACGCAAATGATGAGTTGGGGCATAATTTGTGTAAACAGGTTACCCATAAAACGGCCCCCGATCCTAACTTTGGCAATAACAACGTTTATTGGTTTTAAAAATTTGTATGCTTTTGATAATTTGATAAATTTAGTAGCATATTATGACGCTATAACCTTTTTGTATTAAATTTATCCCTTGCTTACTGTGCATAAAGCGGTATAAATTAGTAGAATATACCATATATGGAGTTCGTGTTTTTTATACCGATTTTGTTTTTCTCTATCATCTTGCACGAGTTTGCCCACGGCTACGTCGCCTACCGCTTGGGCGATACTACCGCGTATTATTCCGGGCGGCTTACGTTAAACCCTATTCCACACATTGATCCCGTCGGTACAGTCGGTGTGCCGTTGTTGTGTTATTTTACCGGGATGCCGATGTTCGGTTGGGCTAAACCTGTGCCGATTAACCCCTTGCGGTTGCCCTCGCCACGTAAAGATATGGGCAAAGTGGCGTTGGCCGGGCCGGCGATCAATTTGGTACTGGCTGTTATTTTTGCTATTATGCTTAAAATTGTTATTTTGTTGCAGGGTGTTTTATCGGCAAACACCGTGCAAAGCATGTTTGTGTTTTTGCAATACGGCATTTTAGTAAATGTAATGCTCGCCGTATTTAATTTAATGCCCATTACGCCGCTTGACGGCGGGCGCATTGTTACGGCGTTGTTGCCCGTCAATACCGCACTCGCTTACGACCGGTTTTTCAGCCGTTACGGGATGTGGATTGTGATTGGACTTATTCTAACGGGCGTGATTCGGTTTTTAATCGTACCGCCGGCCACGCTGGTGCTGACGCTGATTAGTCAAATTTTATAGAGGACTTTTTATGACAGATCAAAAAATTGTACTTTCCGGTATGCGCCCCACGGGCAAACTCCATTTGGGCAACTTCCACGGGGCCCTTAAAAATTGGGTATCACTGCAAGATAAATACAACTGCTTTTTCTTCGTGGCAGATTTGCACTCTTTAACAACTGCTTATGAGCAAACCGAAAATTTAGCCGCCAATAGTGAAGCTATGCTTATTGACTGGCTGACCGCCGGGCTAGATCCGAAAAAATGCACGATTTTTATTCAATCGGACGTGCCCGAAGTAAGTGAACTAAATACCTTGCTTGGCATGATTACGCCGTTAGGGTGGTTACTGAGAAACCCGACATATAAAGAACAACTCCAAGAACTTTTTAAACAAAAATACGCCGGACAATTAGACGAAAAATCACTCGGCGAGAAACTGGCCTCTATCGCCGGCGACGAAGAAATTTCCTGTTTTGGCTTTTTGGGCTATCCCGTGCTAATGGCAACGGATATTCTTATCCAACAGGCGTCTTTTGTACCCGTCGGGCAAGACCAGACCGCCCATTTGGAAATCGCGCGCGACTTAATGCGCCGCTTTGAGCAAATCTACGGCGAACAAGTTTTTACCGAGCCGCGGCCTTTATATACAAACGTAGCGCGTGTGCCGGGTATTGACGGGCGGAAAATGTCTAAATCATATAACAATGCTATTTCGCTGGGGGAAGATTTAGACAGCGTGCGCAAAAAAGTAATGACGATGTTTACCGATCCCAACAAGAAAAAAGCCAACGACCCTGCCAACCCCGACGGTTGCGTAGTGTATGCGTTCCACAAGATTTACAACCCCAACTGTGCCAAACGTTGTGAAGAGTGCAAGGCGGGGGCTTTAGGTTGTGTGGCGTGCAAAAAGGAACTCTTTGCACTCATGGAGCCGGAACTGACGGCGTTTGCCGCGCGGCGTAAAGAATTTGAACAGGATAAAGCGCAACTGGCGCAAATCGTGTCTGAAGGTAAAGAGAAAGCGCGCGCTAACGCGGCGGCCACTTTAACCAAAGTTAAAAAAGTAATGCGGGTGATTAAATGATAAATGCTCCGGCGGCAATTAACGTACATATTAACGTCTTTGAAGGCCCGATGGACCTTCTCTTGCACCTTATCAAAAAAGACAATTTAGATGTGTGCGATATCAACATTGCCGAAATTACCAAACAGTACTTAGATTACTTAAATGTAATGAAAGAACTGAATTTGGAAGTGGCGGGCGAGTTTTTGGTGATGGCCAGTACGCTGATGCAAATTAAGGCCAAAACTTTATTGCCCAGCCAAGCCCCTACGTCGGAAAATGAGGGGCCGGACCCGGCTAAAGAGTTAATTGCCAAACTGGTAGAATATCAAAAATACAAAGAGGCCAGCACCTATTTAAACCAAAAGTTAGAAGAAAATAAAGATAAATTTTATCGCTCGGCACCTATTTTTGACAGCGGGGAAAAAGTCATCAACGTGCAGATGTTTGATTTGCTTGCCGCCGTTAAGCGTGCATTTGAGCGGTTGGATGAACGCAAACGCATTGAACTGTTAAAAATTGAAGAATTTCCTATTGAAGTAAAAATGCAAAAAGTAGTGGATATGCTTAAAAACCGCACGTGGGTGCTTTTGGACGATATTTTTGTGGGCGAAACCAAAAAGCGTGGTATTATCACCTGCTTTATGGCGTTGTTGGAGCTCATTAAAATTAAGAAATTACTTGCCCGGCAAGATGAACAGGAAGGGCAAATCCGTATCTATTTAAACCCTGAAAATAAAGACAAAGATTTTAAAACCCTTATGCACGGTAACGACGAGACCGTCAAATCGGAGAATGTATGAGCCAAGAAGAACAAAATGTAATGCCGCAAGAAAATTTGGAAGCGCAAGCCGAGTCTTCTTCGCAGGAGATGCAAGCCCCCGCGCAAGAAAATGAACAGGAATTATTGCAAACCGACGATTTGAAGAAAATTGTGGAAACCTTGCTTTTTATTACCGACCGTCCGGTCAAACCCGGCCGCTTGGCCGACGTCATTGACGGCACAAACGTCAAACAAATTCGCGAAGTGATTACCGCGTTGCAAGATGAATATGCCGCCCAAGGCCGCGCGATGCAGATTGTGGAAATCGGCGGTGGGTTTCAAATGTCTACCAAGCCCGAATATGGTCGTTGGGTACGCAAACTTTATAACGAAAAAATGACGACCAAACTTTCCAACGCCGCCTTGGAAACGTTAGCCATTATCGCTTACAAACAGCCCATTACCCGCGCCGAAATGGAAGCCATCCGCGGCGTAGATGTGGCCGGGCCGCTTGAGCGTTTGTTGGAGCGTTCGCTCGTGCGTGTGGTGGGTAAAAAAGACACGGTGGGCCGCCCCATGGTTTACGGTACGACCGACGAATTTTTACGGATGTTCGGGCTCAATAAACTGGCCGAACTGCCCGATTTACAAGTGTTTGCCGCTAAAAACGTGCACGAAAAACAAGAAGATTTGCCGTTTGGCGAACCGCTACCGCCGATCGCCGAGCCGGCGATTATCCCGCTGGAAGAATTAGACCCCGAGGAACGCTTGCAAGCATTAGGCACGGAAGTGGACCCGTTCTTCAAGCGTAACAGTTACAACCGCGGAGATTTTTTTGTAGATAATACACCCGCGCCGCAGGAGGGTGATTTGCCGTTAGAAACGGCACCTGCCGCGCCGCAGCCGCAAGCGTCGTCCGAGTCGGGCGAAACGTCCGCGGCTGAAGTAGAAGTTTCGTCACAAACCGAAGCACAACAACCGCAGGAGGAAAAATAATTATGAATATCGTTTTAGCCGCCAGTGAAGCGTTCCCGTTTTGTAAAACGGGCGGGTTGGCCGACGTCGTTGGCGCGCTGTGCCAACAATTTGCCTCGCGCAAAGGCAATAAAGTATTGCTCTTTTTGCCACATTACCGCAACATTGTGCGGGTATCGTCTTTAAAAGTAGTGCCCGGTGTGTATTTGGTGCCGATCGGCGATAAGATTGAACAGGTTTCTTTGTCGTATATTAACTGGGGAAATGTGCTCGTGTTTTTTGTGGGCAACCGCAAGTATTTTGACCGCCCCGAACTCTACCGCACCCGCACCGGCGAATTTGCCGACAACGATGAGCGGTTTATCTTATTTAGCCGCGCGGTATTGGAAGGGTGCAAGTTTATCGGTTTCCGGCCGGACTTAATTCACTGCCACGATTGGCAAACCGGGCTGATCCCCGCGTACTTAAAAACCGTCTACAAATTAGACGCTTTCTATACGCGCACCCGCAGTTTATACACGATTCACAACATCGCTTATCAGGGGCACTATCCGTATTCTACCTTCCGTAAGGCGGGTTTCCACCCGGTGGATTATACGCCCGAAAAATTTGAATATTACGGCGGTATCAGTTTCTTAAAAAGCGGTATCGTATTTGCCGATAACATCAATACCGTCAGCCCCAACTACGCGCGCGAAGTCCAACGCGATAAATCTATGGGCTTTGGCTTAGAGGGTTTGTTGCGTGCGCGCAGCAATCATTTCTGCGGTATCGTAAACGGTATTGATACCGAAATTTGGGACCCGGAATTAGACCCCGTGTTGCCGCTGGGCTACGATACGGTAGAAGTGGTGCAGGGCAAGGCCGCGGCTAAGCAGGCACTACAAAAACAATGCAAACTGGCTGACGACCCCAAAAAACCGCTTATCGGTATTGTGTCGCGGTTAGATTATCAAAAGGGGCTTGATTTAGTGGTCAATATCGTGGAAAAATATAAAAACCGCGCCCAATTTGTCATTTTAGGTACGGGTGACCCGATGTTGGAAAAGGCCTTTCAAAGTTTGGCTCGCAACAACGCGGGCCACGTCAGTTACCACGGACGTTTAGATGAAGAACTGGCGCACCGTATTTATGCGGGAGCGGATATTTTCTTAATGCCGTCTCGCTTTGAGCCGTGCGGACTTTCGCAGTTAATTGCCATGAAATACGGCACGTTGCCGGTGGTTTCTCGCGTGGGCGGACTCGTGGATACGGTCAAAGGGTACGACGGCGCAAACGAAGAAACCGCGACCGGGTTTTTCATTGAGCCGTTTAACGAGAAAGGTTTATGCCAAACGTTGGATAAAGTATTCAAAACATTTGAAGATAAAAAATTATGGTTGCGGTTGATTCGCAACGCGATGCGGCAAGATTTATCGTGGGATAAATCGGCCCGGACGTATTTGGAGCTTTACCGTAAAACGATTGCTTAACCGGGAGTTAAAGGACCATGACACAAGAAGAAGTTTCTTCGTCCAAGAACGGAAACGGAAAAACGGCTAAACAAGGACTCCACCTACACCGGCGGTTATTTTTGTTGGTGTTTGCGGTGGCTCTGTTGTGGCAAACACTTCTTTTGGCGGATACGCGGTTAAGTCAGTATTATACGGAGTTGGCTGACTCGTTTAAAGTGATTTTAACGGTGGACGGAAAAACCGATAACGCCATGTTGGCCCAAATGGGCGAAACGATTAACCAAAAAGAAGATGTGTCCTCGGTAAAATTGTTTTCTTCGCAAGATGCGCTTGCGGTGGTGGAGCGTCAGAACCCGCAACTGGCCGAGTCATTGCTCTTAATGGGGCGCAATAAAATGCCGGCGTATTTTGAACTGCGTTTGACGCCGGCGGCGGTGCGAAACGTATCTTCGCTGGTAGCCAATTTGGTAGCCGAATATAAGGAACTTATGCCGCATTATAACGAAGAGCACGCCCAACTGGTGTTTATGACGGGCTTATGCGTCAAATTGTTGCGTACGACGATGTTACTGGCACTGTTACTGTTTTTGGCTTTTATGTTTTTGGTGGAAGCATACCCAAGCAAAAAACGCGTGAGCCATTTTGTAAGCGGTATGTTTTCCGGGATATTGGCGGCATTGTCGGCTATGGTGTTGGTGGCTTTGCTGGTGTATCCCACCGGGTTTTTATCGCAGGCCGTGCAACAGTTTGTGTCGCCTGCACTTGAAATTTTACTCGTTGTATTTTGCGGGCTTTTTGGGTGGACGTTGTCAAAATGGCAAAGATTTTAGTTTTTCTTTTAGTGTTTTTAGGAGCGGCCGGCCCGTTGCAAGCGGGCAATGCCGCCGATCATAAACGCGAAATTGAGCGGCTCAAAAAAGAAGCCGCCCAAAAGGAAAGCGAACTCAAAAAATACCGCGAACAAGAGAAAAAAATTTCACAGGAAATGACCGCACTTGAAAATCAAAAAGTGCGTGCACAACAGTTAAAAAATAAAGTAGAGTCGGATATTTCCGCGTTGGAGCAAAATTTACTTTCCGTAGAAGAAAAACGTGCCGCGTTGGAGCGCAGTATCCCGATGTGGCAAGGCGTGTCTGCCGCGGAATTGGAAGAGTATTATTTTACGCCGGATTGTCCGCTGTGTGTGGGCGGATATAGTTTAGAGCAAGACATTTTTGTGGATCGTATGCTCACGCATAAAACCGTCTTTACCGCGGCTTTACAAGCGGCTAATGAGGAAGCCAAAAACCGTATCCATACGTTTGAAGAACGTAACAAAAAGTTACTGGCGCAAAGCTCACGCATCAGCGAAGAGCAACAAGTTATTTCCAAATCGTTTAATAAGAAAAAACAAGATTTGGATGTAACCAAACGAAAAGCGGCCGCCGTGCGTAAGGAAATTAACGAGCTTAATAAATCTGCCGCCGCCTTAAATGATTTGTTGGCCTCGTTTGAGCGCAAACGCAAGGCCGCCGCCAAAAAACAAGCAAATGCATCTGCCAAACAGGGCACCGGCCCGCAAATTTCAGCCGCGCCTAACAGTTTACCGTGGCCGGTAAAAGGCCAAGTGATCAGCAAATTTGGCAAAGAATACCGGGCTGATTTAAATACGTGGATCTTCCGCGACGGTATCAAAATTGCCGCGCGCAGTGCCGAGCCCGTGCGCACGGTAGAACAAGGTAGCGTTATTTATGCCGGGCCGTTTCGGTCCTATGGTAATGTAGTAATTGTGGACCATAATAAAGGGTTCTTTACGATTTACGGTTTCCTGCGGGAAATTCAAGTTGCCGTAGGCGATAAACTGCCGCAACAGGGCGTACTGGGTACCGCCGGACAAGATACACAAGCTTCTTCCGGCACCGGGCAGAGTGCTGTTTATTTTGAAATACGCCAAGGCACCACGGCGGTTGATCCGTTGCTTTGGTTAGAATAAGAGGAATTATGAAAGAAAAAAAATTAAACCGTTACGCGGTGTTGGCCGCTGTTATCTTTTTTGTGGGAACGCTGTTTCCGTATGCTTACGGGGCGGCGGAGCGCAGTTTAAAGCAACTTCGCGTGTTGGTGGACGTAATAGAATTTGTGAAGGAAAATTATGTAGAGCGTACCGATACCGATAAACTTATTTCAGGCGCGATTCGCGGGGTGGTGGGGGAATTGGACGATTTTTCCCAATACTTAGATCCCAAAGATTACAAAAACCTAAAGAACGATACCCGCGGCGAATTTGGCGGGTTAGGTATCCGCTTGCAAAAACAGGACGGTTTTGTAACGGTGATGACCCCCATGCCGGGTACGCCGGCTTTTAAAGCGGGCATTATGCCGCAAGACCGTATCTTATTTGTAGATGATAAAGATATTTCCGATATGGAGTTGGACGAAGCGGTGGAACTCATGCGCGGTACGGTGGGTAGTAAAGTTAAGCTGACGCTCAGCCGCAAAGACGAAAAAACCGGGGAATATCAAAAAATTCCCGATATCCGTTTGAAACGCGAAAAAATCGTACCCGAAGTGGTTTACTACCGTATGTTGCCGGAGCATGTCGGATACTTATATATGGTAGATTTTTCGGGACACAGTTTAGAGGAAGTGCAAAAGGCGTTAACGTCTTTGAAAAAACAAGGGATGAAGTCGCTCGTATTAGATTTGCGTTTTAATCCCGGTGGTTTGTTAACCGGGGCAGTAGATATTGCCAAACTGTTTTTACCGGGCGATAAGATGATTGTTTACACGCAGGGCCGCAAACCGGAGTATTACCAGGAATTTAAAACCGTTTCCGATGGGACGTATGCTAATTTGCCGATGGCGGTGCTCGTTAATCAGGGTTCAGCCAGCGCGAGCGAAATTGTGTCCGGGGCTTTGCAGGATCACGAAAGGGCCTTTGTGGTGGGAACACGCAGTTTCGGCAAAGCCAGTGTCCAACAAGTGATGCCGCTTGCCGGCGGGGCCGGGTTACGCTTAACGATTGCTCACTATTATACGCCGTCTGGCAAACTGATTCACCGCGACTACCGCAACAAAGAAAAAGCCGACGAAGGCGGTATTTGGCCGGATATTGAAGTACCGGTCAAACCCAAAGATGAAATTAAAGTATTTGAGCCGTACCGCGATGTGGTATACGTGCCCGGGAAAAAAGATCCGGTATTGGAATTTAAAGCCAAGGACCCGGTGTTAGATAAAGCGGTTTCTATTTTAACAGGTAAAGAAAAATTAGAAGACGCCAAAGCCAAAAGCAAAGAAGAAGCGGCTAAACGTAAAGCCGACAAAACTAAAAAAACCGAAACACCGGAAGAAGAAAAAACAGAAGAAGATGAAAAATAATTTTACGATTTTAGGGATAGAATCTACGTGTGATGAAACGTCTGCGGCCTTATTAAAAGGCGGCAGCGAACTAATTACCAACGTGATTTATTCCCAAATTGACGAGCACAAAAAGTACCACGGCGTCGTGCCGGAGCTGGCCAGCCGCGCGCACGCGGCCAAAATTGCCACGGTCATTTCCGAAGCGTTGGGCGATCGGCCGCTTGATTATGTGGCGTTTGCCAGCGGGCCGGGACTTCCCGGCGGGCTTATGGTTGGACGGGTAGCCGCCGAAACATTGGCCCAATTTAAACGAGTGCCGCTTATCGGCGTAAACCATTTGGAAGGTCATTTATTTGCGTGTGATTTTGAAGGAACGCAAGCTAAAGAGCGGCTTGAATTTCCGCTGATTGCTTTGATTGTGTCCGGCGGACATACGGAGTTGTGGTATGTCAAAGGATATGGCGAATATAAAGTGTTGGGCCGCACGCGTGACGACGCGGCGGGCGAGGCCTTTGATAAAGTAGCCAAACTCTTGGGGCTTGCCTATCCGGGTGGGCCGCAAGTGTCTAAACAAGCCCTGTTAGGTCGGCGCGATGCGATTGCGTTTCCGCGCCCGTTGTTGCCCGGTACGTGGGAGTTTTCGTTTAGCGGTATCAAAACGGCGGTTAGTTATTACCTGCGGGATCATAAAACAGTCAGCGTGCCCGATGTGTGTGCCAGTTTTGAACAAGCCATGATAGATACGCTTGTAACTAAAACATTATTAGCCGCTAAAAAATATAAAGTTAAACATATTGCCGTAGGCGGGGGGGTGGCGGCTAATACGCTACTGCGCCAAGAGATGCAGGCCCGCGGCGGTAAGCAAGGGGTGCACGTGCATTTTGTAGAGCGTAAATTATCCTCCGATAATGCCGCTATGATTGCACTTTGTGCTTATAAAAAGTTACAATACGCAGAGAAAACGGGTCAGCCGCTGCGCGCGGATATTAACATTGACCCAAACCGGAAAGTACGTAATTGGGGTAAGATATGATTTTATGGGTTATGCCTGATTCGGGCGCGAAAACGATGGAAGATTATGCTACGTTAGTAGCACTCTTTAAAAAAGAGAATCCGTCTGTTGAGGTGTCGGTGCGCGTATTTACGCGCAACGTGCTGTGGCGGCGTATTTTTACGCTTAAAGACCCCACCCATGAAGAAATGCCGGACTTAATCCAAATTCCGCATTACTGGACGGCCTTGATTGTTAAAGCCGGTATTGCTGAAAATCTATCGCAATTAGATCCCGGACTTTCGCTGACCGATTGTTTAGTGCCGCTTAAAGAAAATTGCTACCAACCCGGTACCAAAGATATGTATTCGTACCCGTGGTGGTTTGATCTGAGTGCTTTGCACTACCGGGCCGACCATCTCAAACGGGTGTCTTCTCACCCCGAGGAAGATTTAAAAACCTGGTCGGGCCTGCTTACTACTTGCGAGGCACTGCGTAAAGAGTTTAGCGAAGTGCCCGGCTATTACCCCATGCAAAATAGCGATTGGCGCGGCTCGCTTTCTATGCGTAATGCCTTGCCGTGTATGTGGAGCCGCGGACTTAACTTCTTTACCGAGGACCGGGCCGCTACATTGGTCGGTTCCAAAGAATTTAAAGAGGCCTTGCACGATTATGTGACGCTGGCGTTAAAAGAGTATATGCCTATCTTGCGCGAGCGCGGCTCGCTCGGGACGATCATGTCCGGCAAGGCCAGTATGATGATTTCCCGCAAACAAGGTATCAGTATGTTTAGTGCCCAACGCGGTATGCGCGTGCGCACGCTACCTGTGCCGGCAGCCGGGGAACAATCGGCGGCGTATTTATCCGGTATGAATTTCTTTATCAGTACATTTTCCCAACATAAAAAAGACGCGCTTAAATTTATTAAGTTCTGCGCCCGGCCCGATATCCAACTTCGCTACAGCCGCATGATTGAGGCGTTTCCGGCGTTTGAAGAAGCGTTTGAATCGTTAATTTCTTCCGCGCCGCGTTTGCAGGTATACCGGGAAATTTTGGCATCCTCCCATATACTCCCTAATATGGTCATTATGGGAACAGTTATGGAGATTTTAAAACGCGTACTGGCCATGTGTGCGGCCCAAATTGTGGAGCATCGGTTTACGCAGGCATCGCTGGACCGCGAGCTGGATATGACCGCTAAGGAAATTGAATTATTGCTTTCTATCTATAAGGGATAAGATATGTTTGATAAAAAATCTTACACGCTTTATAAATTCCATAAACAAATTAACCAATCGTTCCAAGATAAACGGGAATTGTTGGAGTGCGCTTTGCCGGCCTTGCGCGATTTATTTAAGTTGGACCGTGTCTACTTTTTTGACTGGCAACAGGAACGGGCGATTTTGTCGCTTAAAATGATGTGCAAGAAAGAATATTGTATGGATATGCAGGAAGATATTTCCGTGGCTAACGAGCCGGCTTTCTTGCGCCAGTTATTACAACAAGGTGTGGCGGAAACGACCGATTTAAGCTACCCCGCTCTTTATGTGCTTATTCGGTGGTTGCGCCCGTCTATGGAGCTTAAAGCGGGGGAAGTCCACTCGTTCATGCGCGAAAAAGTGGGGGTGCTTCGCTTAGAACGTTTCCGCAAAAACCGTGTGTTTACCGACGCGGAAATTGATTTAATTAAAGATTTAGGTGCGGAAATTTCGCACAACTTACATAACACGGAAATTGATCAAGCTAAAAACCAACGCTTAAGTGTATCTACGGCCCTGAACGATTTGTCTACTATTTTTGCGTCGTCTTTGCGGTTAAACGACGGACTGGAGCTGATTTTAAAAGGGGTGCAACGCTATTTCCATTTTGACCGCGTACACTTGTATCTTACTAACTCCGACGGTACCCGTATCAAATCGGTGCTGGGGGTGGATATTTCCGGTCAGGTTACGCACGAATCCGGCGATAGTTTGCGTGAAGAAGAAAAACAAATTTTAAAAGAAGTGTTTGATTCTTCCGCCACGTACCGTGCCAAACGCAGTGTGATTTATTTGCCGCTTAAAGTACAGCGCACCAAAGTAGGTTTTTTGACGTTTGATAATATCTTGTCCCGCCGGAAAATTGGCTATTTGGACTTTATTTCACTCCAACAGTTTGCTACCCAAATGGCGCTTACTATTGATAACGCGCGCTTGTTTGAGCGGGTACAGGAATTGTCTAACTACGACGAACTGACTAAACTTCCCGTGCGCCGCTATTTCAACGAAAAATTTGCCGAAGAAATCTACCGCGCTAAACGTTTTGGTTTGTCGCTCTCGTTAATTATTATGGACATTGATTGGTTTAAACAAATTAACGATAAGCACGGTCACCAAATTGGCGATTGGGCGTTAAAAGCCGTCAGCAAAATTATCCGCTCTTCTCTGCGCCAGACGGATGTGCCTTGCCGCTTTGGCGGAGACGAAATGATGATTATGCTTCCGCGTACCAATAGCGAAGAGGCCAAAGTCATCGCGCGCCGCTTAAAAGAACGCATTAGTGAAGTGGTGTTGCCGGACCGCAATGCGGTGGAACCGGAGCATTTGAGTATCAGCCAAGGGATATCTTCTTTCCCGGCAGACGGAGCCACGGCCAATGAGTTGTTGGAAAAAGCCGACCAAGCATTGTATGTGGTTAAGCAACACGGGCGCGGCGATTTTGCCGTTTACCGCGAAGTGGCCGACCAAATTCATCCGACCGAAGAAAAAGATCCTTCGCAGCGGCCTTTGCCCTAAAACTAATTACTCATCTTATGTAAAACCGCTCTGTTTATTTATGGGGCGGTTTTCTTCTAAATACCTTGACAGAAAAGATAGCTTTTGATACATTGTTAGTGTCAGCCCTGTCGTGAGGGAGGAGCGTTTTGCGCTTAAAGGCACGGCCTTTGGGCGCGTCTGCCGTTGCCTCCCACTATGGGGCCCGGCGTCGTGCCGGGGAAATTAGAGGAGGAATCATGAATAGTAAAAAGAAAGCATTTACGCTAACAGAACTGCTGATTGTGGTAATTGTAATTGGTGTTCTGTCGGCGGTGGTGTTACCGAAATTCAACAAAGTAATGGAAACCCGCAAAACGACGGAAGCGGAAGAAGTGATGGCGGCGATTCGCACGGAACAAGAGCAACGCTGTTCACTAAACAAGATATATACGAAAGATTTTACACCGTTTATAGAGAACGGGGATATCAAATTGGCTTCTGTGCCGGGCGATACGTCCAAAGCAGAATCTAATAATTTTACGTATACGTTGACGGGACGGCGCATCAAAGCGACGAGTAAAGACAAAGGATACACGTTGCAGATGCCGTCTATTGCCGACGGCCGTATCAGCTGTGACGGAGATTATTGCAGTAAATTAAATAAAGACTATCCGACACGTACGGAACTTATGGCCAAAGCGGACTATATGACTTCCTCTTTAGAGTGTGGGCCGACCGATACGTGTGATGACGACGGAACAGGTGATACTTCCGTAGCTTGTGATTGTACGGGTACCCGTACACATTCTTGCAATAACGTAACGGGTATGTGGGAATGGGGCGAATGTGTCGGCGGAAGTGCCGCTTCTTTGCGTGAGGTAAACTATACCCCCAACGGAAAAGGCCCTGCCAATTGTGCTACCCGTACGGAACAGCAAGTATGTTCTAACCATGCATGGACGTGGACCGGTGCCCAAATTACCGCATCGGATGAAAGTGCATGCCAAACCTTAGAGTGTGTGCCCGGCCAAACCGGCGATTCCGTAGCTTGTAACGAGTGTGGTGAAAAAACGAAAACGTGTGATGCTAACGGCTTTTGGACGTACGGTAACTGTACGGCTACATCTCAGACACAGACGGGCGGCAGTTGTACTACCAACGGTTATGCCGGTACGTATATCAGAACTTGCGGCAATAACGGTTACTGGAATTCTTCCCAAACCTGCCGTTGTAACGCCGGAGAAACCCGCACAGAAACCGCTTCGTGCGGCTCGGGGTATACGGGTCAAAAGACTCGCACGTGTACATGTAATTCCGACGGTACTGAGACCTGTGAAACTTCCTGGAACACGTCTAACTGTTCTGCCATAGAATGTACAGCCAACGATCCTAACGTGGCTTGTACGCCGGATAGTTCGTATCCGTCTAACTGCGGTAAGAAAACCCACTATTGTAATACTGCCACCAAGAAATGGAAAACGGGCAGTGAAGCATACTCTGCTTGTAGCCCGACCTCATCTTGCTGTGGCACGGCTCCGAGTGCGAACTCTTGTACTTGTACGAACGGTTATCCCGGAACGCAACAGTGGTCTTGTACGGCGACTTATGGTTGGAAATATCACTATGACGGTTGCGGTGCTTGTACGCCCATCTACAACGGCTGTTCGGAAAGTAACAAACCGAGCGGTTCATGCTGTATATCCTCGGGTAACTGCGGGTGCTATCCTTCTACGGACATCGGCGGAAACGGGTATGTTATACCCGCAGCAATCAAAAAGGACTTTGATGATACGTGGAACCCTAATTGGGGTACGTATAACGCAGAAGGACGGATGTTCTCTTTCTACTATGCGGAAATAAATCACAATTGCCCGTCGGGAACGGTTTGGTCCTGCGGGTGTAGCAGTTGGGGCACCTGGAAGAATTGTTCTTGTGTGACGGGTACGTGGGATTGTACGTGTTCCCACTAAACTAACGTGTGAAGATGTTCTTAGGCCGGGGCAGAAGCCCCGGCCTTTTTCTGTGCCATTATTAGCTTTTGTAGGTCAGGGTTTACCCTGACATAAAAATGTGTTTTAAAATGTCTTCCCCCCTTGCGGGGGAAGTGGTTTAGCGGACGAAGTCCGAATAAACCGATGAGGGGTAATCAATAAAGTTATTTCTTTGTTCTGTTGTACCCCTCACCCGGCCTTCGGCCACCCTCTCCCGCAAGGGGCGAGGGAACACACGAAAGAGCACTCTCACTACAAGCACGTCTTGCATTTCTCCGGCGCCCCTAAAGGGGTGGGAGTCCGATTCAAACCTAGAAGGCAAAATGCCCCGCTCGCGCGGGGCATAAAAAAACGCCTTCTAGGAGAATCGTTTTTTGCCTCCCGGCAAAACACGCAAAATCTAAAGCACTGCGTGCTAACAACATAGATTTTGCTCCTATTTTATCCCCGCCTGTGCTGACGCTCCGGCGCCCCTAAAGGGGCGGGAGTTCAATTCAAACCTAGAAGGCAAAATGCCCCGCTTTCGCAGGGCATTAAAAAACGCCTTCTAGGAGAATCGAACTCCTCTTTTCGGATTGAAAATCCGACGTCCTAACCGATAGACGAAGAAGGCATTAAATGGTGCGCCCGGTGAGACTTGAACTCACGGCCCCCCGCTTAAAAGGCGGATGCTCTACCACTGAGCTACGAGCGCAAAAAAATCAACTTTAGGCGGTTTAATCAAGCATCGGTTAAACCCGACCTAATTATTATATCAAAAACTACAACCAACGTGCAACTGTTTCGTTGCATCGCTTTTTAAGCGATAATTTATTATAGCACTTTTTAAAAACTTCCGTCAAAATTTTTTTGTTTCCCCGCCGGAAAAATCGTTTGACATACGCCTTTGGCCTTGCTACTATATAAAAAGAGATTTTATGTATTTTTGTTTAGTGAGGAATTATGAAAAAAGTAATCAACATCAGCACCATTAAACCCATTGCGTGTTATTCACAAGCCGTGGAAGACGGCGGTTTTATTTTTACTACCGGCATTGTGCCGATAGATCCTGTCACCGGCGAAATTTTCAACGGTGACGTGCGCGTACAAACCGAACTTATTTTAACCAATTTGGAAACCGTACTTAAAAAAGCAGGTAGCTCGCTTAAAAATGTGCTCAAAACGACCGTCTATATGACCGATTTAACCCAATTTGCCGAAATGAACGATGTGTACAGCACCTTTTTTAAAGAGAATCCGCCCGCCCGTACTACCGTGCAAGTAGCGGCTTTGGCTAAAGGCAGTTCGGTGGAAATTGAAGCGATCGCTAAAAAATAAAATATGACGATTCAAGAGCAATTGCTTTCTTCACGTTCGTGCGGTATTTTATTGCCGCTGTCCGCCATGAAAACCCCAAACGATTGGGGCGTGGGTGATTTTGCCTCCTTGCGGGAATGGACCGACTTTTTGGCTACGCAAGGAATTAAAATTTTACAAATCTTGCCGTTGCAGGAAACCGCCCCCGGTATCACGTGCCCCTACTCGGCCATGACTGCTTTTGCTACCGACCCGGTGTACACCGATATTGGCGCGGTGGAAGATATCTGCCACAGCCCGCAAGCACAAGAATTTATTGCTAAGTTAAAACCGCAAATTGAACAATGGCACAATGCGCCCAAAGCTCCGTTTGGTGAAGTTAAACAAGCTAAATTAAAAGCATTGTGGTTGGGATATCAAACTTTTTTAGCACAAGAACAAAGCGTGCGTTCGCCGCGTTTTTTGGCGTTTGAGGCCTACCAAAGCGCACAGGCCGGATGGTTGCGCGGGTATAAATTGTTTCGTGCACTCAAAGAATTTTACCGCTGGCAAACGTGGTTAGAGTGGCCGGAAGAATTGCGCCAATTTAATAGCTCCGCCGTGGATGCGTTTGAAGCGCACCACCGCGAATATGTGCAATTCTTTGCCTACGTCCAGTGGATATTGGACGGACAACTGCGCGAAGCGAAAAATTTTGCGGCCCAACGCGGTATGCTGATTTTTGGCGATATCCCGTTTGGTACCAATTTGGATAGTGCCGAAGTGTGGTCCGAAAAAGAAAATTACCGGCTGGGTTACGAAATCGGTGCGCCGGCAGACCAATTTTCCGAGGGAGGCCAAAAGTGGGGCCTGCCCGCTTACGATTGGGTATACCAACACCAACACAATTTAGATTTATGGCGGCGCAAAATCCGCCGCGTAACGGAACTTTACGACGTGTTCCGCTTAGACCATTTGGTGGGGTTTTTCCGTACCTACGTTTTTGCACCTGACGATACGGTGGGCGCTTTTGATATAGAAGGCGAACAAAACCAAATTGACCGCGGGTATGCGTTTTTGCACATGGTGCAAGAAGAAGCGCACGGTAAATTGGCCGTGGGCGAAGATTTAGGGGTTATCCCTAATTATGTGCGGCGGATGCTCGTAGATATGCGTATCCCCGGATATAAGGTGCTACGTTGGGAGCGCGAGGACAACGGCTATTACCGCGAGCCGCGCAATTACCCGGCGGTATCTCTTGCCACCACGTCCACGCACGATACCGAAACCGTGCGCGGTTGGTGGGAAACAATGGACCAACAGGAACGGGCCAATATCTGGGAAATGATTTCCGCCCAAAAGACCGATGGCAACGTGCCGTGGAATTTAAATACACAACGCGCTATTTTGAACCGGGTATTAGGGAGTGCCTCGGCCTTGGTGATGTTCTCGTGGCAAGATGTTATCGGCACGACCGACCGCGTGAATACGCCCGGTACGGTGGGCGAGGAAAATTGGACGTATCGCAGTGCCTATACACCCGCGCAGGCGGCTGAAATGTATGCCGGCGAGTTGGCAATGCTGCGTGAACTACTAGTTCAAAATAACCGTTTAGGTTGATTTGCAGTGTTCCCTAAATATGTTAGAATAGGGAAAGATAAATTTTATTCTGTTTTGGGAATCCTATTGTAGAATAGGAAGTCGTTGAAAAACGTGCTAATCCCGTCCCAAGATAGCTGTTCAAGGTCCTTTCTTGGCAAGCTGATCCCTTGCTAAGAGAGGGCCGGGTGCATATATAAGGTATTGCTTTATATAAGGTAATGCTTTGTTATGTGGCCGCGGCTGTTTGTTATCCGTAGGGGTTGGCATAGCTGTGCGCGGCACAATGTTTTTCTTGCACTTTTTGTGATATAACAGGATTCCTAATTCACTGGGAGTCCTGTTTTATTATGGAGAAAATCTTTGTTACTAAGCCTTTTTTACCGCCACAAGCCGAGTACACAAAGTGGCTTACGCAAATTTATCACAATGAACAACTGACCAATCAGGGCCCGTTAGTGTGTGAACTGGAAAAACAATTACAGGAGTTGCTTGATGTGGCGCGTTTGCAGTATGTTACTAACGGAACAATTGCGCTCCAATTGGCCTTAGAGGCCCTTGATATCCGCGACGGCGAAATTATTACCACTCCTTTTTCTTATGTAGCTACTACGTCCAGTATTTTGTGGCAACGTTGCAAACCGGTGTTTGTGGATATAGAACCGGATAATTTTACGATAGATCCGGCGAAAATAGAAGTCGCCATTACTCCTAAAACGCGGGCGATCATGCCGGTACACGTATTTGGCTATGCGTGTGATGTGGAAAAAATTGAACAAATTGCCCAAAAGCATGGTTTGAAAGTTATTTATGATGCTGCCCATGCATTTGGATCGGTGTATAAAAATAAAGCGTTAGTTTCTTACGGAGATGTGTCCACTCTTTCTTTTCACGCCACCAAATTGTTCCACACGGTAGAAGGCGGCGCCTGTATTGTGCACGACGAAAAAACAAATCACAAATTAGATTTGGCCAAGCGTTTCGGACATTTGGGAGATACGCATTACCAATTAGGTATCAACGGGAAACAGTCGGAATTTCATGCGGCTATGGGGTTAGCTATCCTGCCGCATTTGGCAGAAATTATTTCCAAACGCAAAGCAATTTGCGAAATGTATGATAAAGAATTGTCCGGCTATGTTTCACGTCCAAAACCGCAACCGGACCTGCAATATAATTATGCCTATTATCCTGTGCTGTTTAAAGATGAACAAACATTGTTGCGTGTGTTCCAAGCGTTAAATAAGGAGCAAATTTATCCGCGGCGGTATTTTTATCCGTCCTTAAATACGTTGCCTTATTTGGAAGATAAACAAGCTTGTCCGGTATCGGAAGATATTTGCTCGCGTATTGCCTGTTTGCCGTTGTACCCGAAATTGCCATTAGAACAGGTGGAACGCATTTGTTCTATTGTGAGAGAAAATATATGAAGATTGGTATCATGCAACCTTATTTTTTCCCATATTTGGGATACTGGCAGTTAGTAAAGTTGGTAGATAAATATGTTATTTACGACGATGTAAATTATATTAAAAACGGATGGATAAACAGGAATAATATTCTGTTGAATGGGAAGGCGCACTTAATTACCTTGCCTTTAGAGGGCGCGTCGGCTTTTAAACCAATAAATCAAGTTAACATCGTGTCCGATATGAGAATTAAAGACAAACTACTAAAAACCATTGAACAAGCTTATAAAAAGGCCCCTTTTTTTAATCAGGTATTTCCAATGATTCAGAGTGTTGTTCTAGATGATTCTTTGCTTATTTCCAAGGCATTAGAGAAACAATTTAGGCTCATAGTACAGTATCTAAATATAAAAACACAAATTGTGGTGTCATCACAAATAGAGAAAGATAACTCTTTAAAAGGACAGGAAAAAGTCATTGATATTTGTTTAAGGTTAGGTGGAACAGAATATGTCAATGCTATTGGCGGGCAAACATTATATAGTGTATCCTCTTTTCAGCAGGTCGGGGTTGTCTTGCATTTTGTAAAAACTCATTTTGTGCCTTATTGTCAATTTAAAAATCCTTTTGTGCCGGGTTTGTCTATTATTGACGTAATGATGTTTAATTCTCCGGAAGAAATTAACAAAATGTTGGATAATTATGAGCTTATCTAATGAGATTGGCGGTTATTTCGGTTTGGAATGCGGGCATACAGCTCCTTATCATACGGGAGCGGTTTTGCTTAATTCTGCCCGAAATGCACTACGCTATATCATCCGGGCCAATCATATTACACACTTGTTTGTTCCGTATTACACATGCCCGGTGGTGTGGCAAGCATTGGGCGAAGAGAACGTCCAACTCTCGTATTATCCGGTAAATTCCAAGTTGGAAATTGATTTAAAAAATATTCCGCAAGAGGCCTTTGTCTTGGTAAATAATTATTTTGGGATAAAAGGGAAATATATAGACGTATTGACCCGTCAGTATCCTAACATCATTGTGGACAATGCGCAGGCTTTCTTTGCTCCTAAACAGGGGTTGGCTGCGTTTTATTGCCCGCGCAAATTTTTCGGTTTGCCTGACGGGGGACTAGCCATATGTGATAAGCAAATCGCTCTTGCGGAAGAATCCGCCGTCTCTTACAATGTTTGTGCACATTTGTTAAAAAGATATGACTTGAGTGCTTCTGCCGGGTATGCAGATTTTCAAGAAAACGAAAAAATGTTAATCGGCCAACCCGTTTGCAAAATGTCAAAACTAACCCGAGCACTCATGGGTAATATTGATTATAACCTTGTGCGAAACAGACGGTTAGCTAATTTTCAAATTTTACACCAAGCCCTTGCCGGCGTGAACCAACTTAACTTAGATCTATCTTCGCACGACGTGCCCATGGTGTATCCGTTGCTGATAGATAAGCCGGGGCTTCGTCAAAAACTTATACAACATAAAATTTATGTAGCACTGTATTGGCCCGGACTTGAAAAAATTTGTCCCAAAAATTCATTTGAACTTATATTACAACAATATCTTTTGCCTTTGCCTATTGACCAACGATATGGCGAGCCGGAGATGAAACGGATGCTGGAGGTGCTTTATGATTAACGTGCTTGTCTTTCCGGCGGGGGAAATCAATTCGGTTGAGTTGCACGATGCGTTGGCAACGTGCGTCAATATTGCTGTTTGGGGGGCTTCCAGTATTGAACGACACGGGAGTTATGTTTTTGAAAATTACGTGTCCGGTTTGCCGCTTATCACTGCGCCAAATTTTCTTGAGAAATTTAATGAATTGCTAACAGAAAAACAAATTGATGTTGTTTTCCCTACGCATGATACGGTGGCCAAGTTCTTGGCAGAAAATTTACATCAGATAAAAGCGAAAGTTATTTGTTCGGGTTTAAAAACGGCCGAGATTTGTAGGGATAAAGAAAAAACATACCGGGCATTGGCCGGGGCAACTTTCTTGCCGGAAATATACCCAGCACTTACGCATTTTCCTGTTTTTATCAAACCCAAAGAGGGGCAAGGTAGTGTGGGGGCCCAACTCGTCAAATCGCGGGCAGACGCGGCGGATATTGCGTTAAGTGATTATGTTATTTGCGAATATTTGCCCGGTGAAGAATATACCGTAGATTGTTTAACGGACAAGGACGGAAAATTGCGGGTGGTTTCCCCACGTTCGCGCCAACGGTTAATGGCTGGCGTGTCTGTGGCGGGAAAAACCGAAGAATTAACACCGGAAATCCAACATATTGCCGAAACGATCAATTCAAAGCTTTCTTTCTTAGGGTTGTGGTGGTTTCAAATCAAAAAAGACGCACAGGGCAAATGGAAATTGTTGGAAGTTTCCGTCCGGTGTGCAGGCACGATGGCACTTACCCGTGCGCGTGGTATCAATTTGCCGTTGCTTTCTGTTTACACGGTAATGGGATATGATATCTCCGTGGAGCCAAATTCGTATCAAGTGCAAATGGATAGTTCGCTGATTCGTCGTTACAAAATAGATTATGTGTATGACACAGTCTATTTTGATTTTGACGATACCCTCACGTTGCGCGGCAAAATAAATTTAAAAGCTATTTGGTTTTTGTACCAATGCCAAAATCAAGGCAAAAAAGTGATTTTACTGACTAAACACGAAAAAGAAATTTATGAAAGTATGAAACACTATCATATTGATAAATCGCTGTTTAGCCAAATTATTCATATCAAGCCGGACGATAATAAGGCCGATTATATTCAAGCTGACGAGGCCATCTTTATTGACAACGCCTATCAGGAACGGCGTAAAGTGGCTAGTGCGCATCATATCCCGGTATTTGATGTGGACGGATTAGACGTTCTGATGGATTGGAGAAGCTAAAGTGAAACCCATTTGCACCGTCTTACTAATAACTTATAATCATGCACCGTATGTCCGAAAGTGCATAGATAGTGTGTTATCCCAAAAAACGAAATATCCGTTTATTATTAAGATCTTTGACGATGCTTCTACCGACGGTAGCTCGGACATTATCCGCGAATATGCTAAAAAATATCCGAAATTGATTGAAGCGCATATTGCTGAAAAAAACACGGGCGCGCAAGCCAATATTTGGCGTGCTTATAAATCGGTTGATACAAAGTATTGCATACTTACGGAAACCGACGACTATTGGTGTGATGATGAAAAATTACAATTGCAAATTGACGCCATGGAAAAACATCCGGAGTGCAGTTTTTGCGGAACAAATACGTGGATTGTCAATGCTTCAATTAAAAACACCGAATATGAAAATAATATCTTAGTTTTAAATAATCCGATCTTAAAAACCAAAAAAATATTTTCTTACGACGATTTTTTTCCAATCAATAACGGTGGCTATATTCCTTATCAGTCAGCACGGATGTTAAGAACGGAATTTTTGCATCTGGCTGAAATTAAATATAAAGAAGTAGTACTTTTTGATTTTAACCAGTTCTATTGGTTTTTAATACAAGGCAAGTATTATTATATTGATCGCCCCACAACGGTTTATCGCCGTCTGGATAACGGAGTTTGTTCCGGAAAAAGTCCAATGCTGTTTTTAAGTGATTTTATAGAACGGACCGTGGAGTTCAATAAGCAAACTAATTTTAAAATTGCAGATAAAATTTGTTCTGAGGTTATTTTACAGTCAACATTTAGATTATATCTATCGGAAAAACAAAAAGGTAAATTTGTCATCAGGCCATCTAAGTATAAAAGATTTAAATACCATTTGTTATCTATGTGTACCTTCGGAAGACTCAGAAAAAAATACAAAGAAAAATGGAAATTACAAAAAGCAGCATGTAGAGGAGTTGCAAAATGAAATACATAATCGTTCAGGCAGGTGGTCGTGGATCCAGATTGGAAACCTTAACGGCAAATAAACCAAAAGCACTTGTACCCGTTGATAATTTGCCGATGATATTTCATTTGTTTAAGAAATATCCTACTGCCAAGTTTAAAATTATTGCCGACTATCAAAAAGAGACACTGAAACGCTATCTAAAAGCATTTGCCGAAGTTGATTATGAAGTCATTGATGCGGATAAGAAGGGAACATGCTCGGGGCTGCCGGCTGCTTTGCAAACCATCCCGCCTAAAGAACAGTTTATGTTAATTTGGTGTGATTT
Source organism: Candidatus Avelusimicrobium caledoniensis (assembly GCF_902756455.1). NCBI lineage: Bacteria > Pseudomonadati > Elusimicrobiota > Elusimicrobia > Elusimicrobiales > Elusimicrobiaceae > Candidatus Avelusimicrobium > Candidatus Avelusimicrobium caledoniensis. The sequence goes on from NZ_CACVRB010000004.1 coordinate 70,237, forward strand.
AGTATTATCTGCCGTTAATAATTCGGTTTCGGCAGATACAAATTACATCGGTATATCAAAAGATTTTTCTTGCCGTTGGTCGTATAATAATGAAGAGTTTAAAGAGGAACCTTCTTCAGAAAACGGAGTGGCCGGGTTGTTTATTTTTAAAGACAAATCGGAGATTGCCACGGTACCTGATGAGGGAGAGTTCGTCCGTTGGTTGGCTTCTCAAAACATAAAGTTTGAGCGGTTGAATATGTACGGCGGATTGGAAATCGGAACTATGTTATCTTATTTCCAAAATGAACTTAATAAACCTAAATGCAGGCCTTTTAATAAAATGGAGTTTAAGGGGGACATCGTTTTGAAATATCCCACCAACGAGCAGGGTGTCAAACTGGCCCAAGATGAAATTGCTTGGTATAAAAAGGTCTCTGCGCTCGGTTATACAAATATTCCTAAAATCTACGGATTTGATCCGCTGGTGATGGAAAAGATAAAGGGGCAGAATATTTTTGAGTATGCCTTTTTAACCAAAGGATTTAAGCGTGCTTTATTGGGGCGTATTACAGAGGCCTTGAAAAAACTTCACCATTTGGTCCCGCCGATTAAAGCAAATAAAGAAGATTGTGAAAATAATTATTTAACTAAAACTTTTGACCGACTCAAAAAAGTGTATGATTTAGTTCCGTTTGCCAAAGATGAGTTTGTGATTATTAACGGCAAAAAATGTACCAATATCTACACGATAAAAGAAAAAATAGAACAAGAAATGAGAGCGATGTATCCGTCGGAATTTCAGTTAATTCATGGGGATTGTACGTTTCATAACATGATGATAGAAACCAGTGGTGTGCGTCCGGTGTTAATTGATCCGCGCGGTTATTTCGGTAAAACTAAATTCTTTGGCGATGTAGATTATGATTGGGCCAAACTTTATTACAGCGTAGTTGGAAATTACGATCAGTTTAACCGGAAAAATTTCTCACTGGAAATTAAGGAAAAAGAAATAGAGTTGGAAATAGTATCTAATAATTGGCAAGATTTGGAAGAAGATTTCTTCCACCTTACCGGGGCCGATAAGAAAAAGATTAAATTGTTGCACGCTATTATTTGGCTTTCTCTTACCACGTACGCATGGGAAGATTATGATGCCATTTGCGGTGCTTTTTACAAGGGGCTACTGGCGTTACAGGAGTATTTAGATGAGCAATAATTTAGTTTTATCTGCTTTGCCGCATACATGGATTTTTGATGTGGACGGAACCTTGTGCGTACACAACGGTTATAAAAACGGAGGGGATAAAATATTGGACGGAGTAAAGGCCCTTTTTGCATCAATTCCGCCGGAAGATATGATTGTCATTTTGACTTCACGCCAAGCAGAGGAAAAAGAAAATTTAGAGCATTTTTTGCTTGAAAACGGTTTGCGTTTTAATCATATTATTTTTGGGGCTCCGATGGGGGAGCGTATTTTGATAAATGATGATAAACCCAGCGGACTAAAGATGACGTACGGCATTTCTAAAAAAAGAGATGCGGCATTAGATATACAGGTGAGTATTGATAAGAGTTTATAATATGTTAGTAGAAGAATTGGGACTTGATAAGAATAAATATTATTTTTTATGTGCGGCCGGAATCGGAGATACGATGATTGTGTGCGGTTTTTATAACGCACTAAAAAAGAAATACAATGCCGATATTGTCATTGTTGTTCCTGAAAAACAATCTTTTATCCCTGAAATGTTCGGTATTAAAGATTACAAAGCGGTAGATTTGGGGTGTACGAACATCTTTAAAGTAATTGATAAATGCACTATGCTTAGCGATGCGCATCCACATCCTCAAAAAGGACATATTTATTTAGCTCATCCGGCATTTCATAACGAACTTAGTGCGTTCTTTGCCCCCGTATATTATCGCAAGTCTAAGATAAAATTTTTAGATTGGTATAAGCAATTTTTGCATCTTCCGTTAGATACTCCTTTTGAAGATTTTACAATTTTGCCGAAGTTATCAGAAGAAACCGAAAAAGCTGTTTTAGATTTGGCGCAATTTGATAAAGTCGTTTTGATTTCTCCTGAGGCAACCTCTACGGAGTCTGTTCCGGCTCGGTTTTGGCAACAGTTGGTTCAAAACTTATCCGCTCAGGGTTATACGGTTATTTCTAATGTGAAGGATAAAAATAATACCGTTTTGGGCTCACAGTATGTTCCTTTGAATTTACAAGATTCCATTGCATTGGCTTACCGATGTCACGCGGTTTATTCGGTGCGTAGCGGATTTTGCGATTTATGTTATCAGTTGGGCGATAAACTCCATGTCTATTATGCCAACCGGGACGATTTATACTTATACAGTTTAAAATCTATGTTCGGTAACGATATACATGAAGAAGTGGAGTATAATTTGCCTGAACGTTTGATACGGGGCCCTAAACCGTTACCGGTTGTGTATAGGCGTAGATATATGCTTTTTTCGTTCATTACATTGCTGGAAGTAACGGAACAAGACAATAAGCGCATTTACCATATATGTGGTATCCCGGTTTTTAAGATAAAGAAACGGACTCACAAGACAAAGATGTATATTTTAGGTATCCCTATTTTTAGCATTAAGGAAAATACAAGATGACAACGGTTTCTGTTTTAGTCCTCACTTATAATCACGTGCGGTATATTGCACAAGCATTGGACGGGTTTGTATCCCAACGTACTAAGTTTCCGTTTGAGGTGCTTGTTTACGACGATGCGTCCACAGACGGTACGGCGGATATTATCCGCCGGTATGCAAAACAATATCCCCAACTTATCAAACCTGTATTGCAGACAAACAACCAATTTTCCAAGGGCGTTTATGTAGATAAAGCATTTAATTGGCCGCGGGTACAGGGGAAATACGTGGCCCTTTGCGAAGGCGACGATTATTGGAGCGACCCGGACAAATTGCAAAAACAGGTTGATTTTTTGGATGCCCACCCCGACTATGCCGTCTGTTTCCACCCCGTAAAGGTAATATGGGAAGATAAATCGCACCCGGAGTCCTTGTTCCCTTCGGGGGCGTTCCGTTTTAATAAAACCACGTTAGAGGTGTCGGATTTACTTAAACATAATTTTATTCAAACAAATTCTGTGATGTACCGGTGGCGTTTTACTGACGGAGATTTTGCGGCCATGCCGGATAATATTTTGCCGTGTGATTGGTTTTTGCATTTGCTGCATGCCCAACGTGGAAAAATTGGATTTTTACCGGATGTAATGGCGGTGTATAGAAGGCACGGGGGAAGTTTGTGGGAAAATTCCGGTCAAACTTTTGCGTGGTTTAACCGGTGCTTTTTGTCCAATCTCCGGTTTTTTCGTGCGGTAAAACAAACATTTTCGTATGAGTTTACCAACGAGATCCTTTCACTTTTTACGCAACTGTTAAAACTGTCTGCGCAACAACAGGATTGGACTTTGTTTAATCGGGCAATACAAGAATTTCCTGATTTATGGCAAGGATGTTTAAATGCGGCCAAACAGCAACGTATATTTCCATGGCAGGACTATTTGCTGTATAAGCTTTCGTGGGGCACTAAACGAAAAACGCATAAAGAGACCTATTGTGCCCGGCGTCATGCTTTTAAACTGGCCCGACTCTTGCGTAAACTACCATAAAATCACCCCCGCAAAGATTTTGCGGGGGTGTTTCATCAATTCTGTTTTGGCGTTTAAACACTTATTGCACGCCGTTCATCCACTTCTTAATCGGTTTAATCAGCACCAAGAGGACCAGCGACGCGCAGATCGGCACGATCACCGGCCACGTGAAGAACTGTTGCAACGTCATCTTGCTGAGTTGGCCCGAATAGAGCCCGGCCAGTTTCCCGGCCACGGACGTCGCCAAAAACCAAATTCCCATAAATAGCGAGATAAACTTTGTAGGCGAAAGTTTTGTTACCATAGAAAGCCCCACTGGGGAGAGGCACAGCTCGCCCATGGTAAACATAAAGTACGCGCCCACGATCCACATAATACCCATTTTGTTATCGCCGCAGACGATCGTGGAGAGTAACAAAATAATATACCCGGAGGCAATCAACCAAAACGCCACCATAAATTTAGCGGGCACGCTTAAATCTTTGCCTTTTTTGCCCAAGTTTACCCACAATTTGGAGAGCACCGGAGCGAACAACATAATAAACAACGGGTTAATAGATTGGAACCACGCCGTCGGAATTTCAAACGATTTGCCGAAGAAATGGATAATGCGGTCCACGTGTTGGTCGGCAATTAAGTTTAAGGCCGCGCCTTTCTGTTCAAAGATTGCCCAGAAGAAAATGGTAAAAAACGCCATAATACAAATTACGGCGATACGTTGCCATTCTTCCCGGGTAAGTGGCGCGTTATTTACTTCTTTTTTTACGCTTTCCTTTACGTATTCTTTGGGGGCTTTGCCTTTGCCTTGCAAGTATTTATCTTTCCCCCAGATAAATAACGCGAGCCCGAAAATCATACCTACCGCCGCCGAGCCGAAACCGTACGCCCAACCGAATTTATGCGCCAACGTCCCGGCGATGATGCCGGCCAAGAACGAGCCCAAGTTAATACCCATGTAAAAAATGGTAAAACCGCCGTCGCGGCGAGGATCATTTTTTTCGTACAAATCGCCGACGATACTGGAAATGTTCGGTTTGAAAAAACCGTTACCGATGATAATTAAGCCCATCGCCACCCACACGGCGGGTAGCGATCCTTGGCCCATGCACAGCTGCCCCAGTGCGATACAAATACCGCCGATGATAATGCACGCGCGTTTGCCCAACCACCGGTCGGCAATATAGCCGCCGAACAGGGGCGAGAGAAAAATTAAGCTCATCAAATTGCCGAAATATCCGCTGGCGGTTTCGGTAGAGAGTAACAATTCTTTGGTAAGGTACAAAATAAATAAGGCCTTTAACGAATAGAAACTAAACCGTTCCCACATTTCCGTGGCGAACAAAAGGTAAAGTCCCGCGGGTTGTTTCTGTTTGATTTGAGGGGTTGCTATGTCTGACATAAAAGCTCCTTCCGGTAAAATGGGTACTTACTTCCCCATTATAACATTATTTCTATATGAGCACGCAAGGGGGTTGTTACATTGAAAAGCGACAGTGTAAATAGAGTGTGGCTACAAGTAAGTAGAAGTTGGATCTCCATTTGCCTGGGCCCGGCAAGGGGCTTTTCTGTATATATTTTTCTCTCGCTCGTCATCCCGCAGAGTTTCTATGCGGGATATAGCGAGAGAAAAAATAAAACTTGACATCGTTTTTTTATTTAATGATAAAAAAGGAGGTTGTATGAAAAAAAATCAAGCGTTTACGCTGATTGAATTGTTGGTTGTCGTTCTCATTATTGGCATACTCGCGGCGGTGGCACTTCCGCAATATCAAAAAGCGGTGGAGAAAGCCCGCATGAGTGAAGCTGTTACACTCGTGCGTGCGATTGCTAACGCCAACCAAGTTTTCTATCTGGCTAACGGACGCTATGCCGCGCAAAATGAAATTGAATTATTAGACGTAGAAATTCCGGGAGCCATTTATGAAAATACAACTTATTCGGGCCGTATTGAAACGAAATATTTTGTCTATTCACCGGGCAATTCGGCAGACGGCAACATTATTGCCGTGGCCCAACGCAAGCCCTTTGCTATAACGTATTTCATCTATGTCAATTACACTGAACCGGAGCGGATACATTGTTATGTGGACAATTCCCAATACAATCCGCCTGCCGTTCAACGCAAACTATGTGAGCAATTAAACGCAAACGGCACGTTATAGCTGTCCGGTTTTCCTCTTGTGTGACCGGGGTAGATTTACTACAATGAAAAAAGAGATTATCCGGCCGCAACAGGAGGGAATATGAAAGTCCTTATTTTAGCTGGTGGTGTGGGCTCGCGCCTGAGCGAAGAAACCGTTTTGAAACCCAAACCGATGGTGGAAATCGGCGGGCATCCTATCCTGTGGCACATTATGAAGATGTACTCCCATTACGGGTTTAACGATTTTGTTATTTTAACCGGGTACAAATCACACGTTATCAAAGAGTATTTTGTCAATTATTACCAACGCTATTCCGATATTACCGTCAATATGGTTACTAACGAAGTAACCGTCCACCAAACCCGCCAAGAGCCGTGGACGGTCACCATGCTCTATACGGGGCAAGATACCCTAACGGGCGGACGCATTAAAAAAGCGGCTGCTTATATCGGTAACGAGCCCTTTTTACTCACGTATGGCGACGGCGTAAGCGATGTGGATATTCCCGCCACAATTGCCGCACACAAAGCGTCCGGCAAGCTGATCACCATGACGGCCGTAAAACCTTCCGGCCGTTTCGGCGCGCTTAGTATTGACGAGAACAACACGATTACCTCTTTCCAAGAAAAACCGCAAGGCGACGGCGCGTGGGTCAACGGCGGATTTTTCGTCTGCGAACCGCAGGTGTTAGATTACATTAAAGGCGATGTCTATTTTGAACAAGCCCCACTGGAAAAACTGGCCAAGGACGGGCAATTACACGCTTACAAACACAGCGGTTTTTGGCAACCGATGGACACGCTTAAAGATAAAAAATTACTGACCGATTTGTGGTACAGCGGCCAAGCGCCGTGGAAGAAATGGGAGAATTAACCGTGTTCCAAGATATTTACCGGGGCAAACGGGTGTTAGTCACCGGGCATACCGGGTTTAAGGGCGGCTGGCTTGTGTTGTGGCTTAAAGCACTCGGTGCCGAGGTTTGCGGCTATGCACTCGCCCCCAATACTACGCCCAGTTTATTTGAAGCCGCGCACGTAGCGCAGGGTATTACGTCTGTATTTGGCGACGTGCGTGACCGTGCACTATTACTTAAAACCTTTCAAGAATTTAAACCGGAAATTGTTTTTCACTTGGCGGCCCAACCGCTGGTGCGTACGTCGTATGACGAGCCGGTGCTTACGTATGAAACCAACGTGCTCGGCACGCTGTACGTGTTGGAAGCGGCCCGCCAAACGCCTAGCGTAAAAGCCGTGGTCAATGTAACTTCCGATAAATGTTATGAAAACCGGGAGACCGTCCATAACTATACCGAACAAGACCCGATGGGCGGATATGATATGTACTCGTCTTCCAAGGGGTGCTCGGAAATTTTAAGCTCGTCTTACCGTCGTTCATTTTTGCAAAGTAGCGGCTATGCACTCGCCACCGCTCGTGCCGGAAACGTCATCGGCGGGGGGGACTGGGCCGCCGACCGTTTAGTGCCCGATTGTATCCGCAGTATTGTAGCCGGAAAACCGGTTGAAATTCGCCGCCCGTCGGCGGTGCGTCCGTGGCAATATGTGCTAGAGCCGCTGTCGGGCTATTTGCTGCTCGGGCAATTACTCTATACGCAAGGGCGCACATACGGTGAGGGGTTTAACTTCGGGCCCGAGCCGGGCGCGACTATTAACGTAGCTGAATTGGCCGAAAAAATAGTGCAAGCTTACGGACAAGGCACGGTGCACGTGCACGAAGAAAACGGCGTGCATGAGGCCAATTTGTTATCGTTATCTATTGATAAAGCCAAAAACCGGTTGGGTTGGACACCCACCTATGACGTAAATGAGGCCATTACACAAACCGTGCGTTGGTATCAGGCGTTTTATACGGGAAAAGAAGACATGCACGCGCTGTCCGTAGCGCAAATTCACGCGTATCAAGAGAAAATCTCATGGAAAAAGAATTAAGACAAGCCGTCAAAGACGCGGCCCGCCGTTATTACCAAAGCGTACACGGCACGAAAAAAGAATTTAACTATATCCCGCCGTCCGGCAAACTCTTGGACGAAGAAGATTTATTGCAACTCATAGACGCCAGTTTAGATATGTGGCTTACGGCGGGCCGCTTTAACGACCAATTTGAAAAAGAATTTGCCCAATTTTTAGGCGTTCCGTTTGCGCTGACCACCAACTCCGGCTCGTCGGCTAATTTGCTTGCGCTGACGGCTCTTTCCTCTCACAAATTGGGCGATAAACGCCTTCAAAAAGGCGACGAAGTCATTACCGTGGCGGCGGGATTTCCTACCACCGTCAACCCCATTATCCAAAACGGACTCGTTCCCGTGTTTATAGATTGTGAAATTGCCACTTACAACATTGACGCTACACAAATTGAAACGGCTATTTCCCCGAAAACGAAAGCTATTTTTCTTGCCCATACGCTTGGCCACCTGTTTGATATGGAGCGTATTTTAGCACTTTGCCAAAAATACCACTTGTGGCTGATTGAAGATTCGTGCGATGCGTTAGGGGCCGAGTGGAACGGACGCAAGGCCGGCACGATTGGGCATATCGGTACGTACAGTTTTTATCCGGCGCACCATATTACCATGGGTGAGGGGGGCGCGGTGGTAACAAGTGATCCGCAACTGCACCGTATTTTGCGTTCGTTACGTGATTGGGGACGCGATTGTTGGTGTAAGCCCGGCACGGATAATACGTGCAAGTGCCGCTTTTCCATGCAACTGGGCAATCTGCCCGCCGGATACGACCATAAATATACTTATTCCCACGTAGGATATAATTTAAAAATTACCGATTGGCAAGCCGCGTTGGGTATTAGTCAACTGAAAAAATTACCCGCGTATCTAAAAAAACGGGCTGAAAACGCCGCCTATTTAACCCAACACTTAGCTGATTTGAAAGACTATTTAATTTTGCCCACGGTGCGTGAAAACGTCAAACCATCGTGGTTTGGGTATTTGATTTCCGTGCGGCCCGGTGCGCCGTTTACCAAACAACAATTAGTTGAATATTTGGAAAATCACGGCATCGGCACGCGCCAACTGTTTGGCGGCAATTTACTGCGCCAACCAATGATGACGGAAAATGAAATCAGCTTGCGTATCGGCCCGTCGGGTCGGTTTACCTCGTGTGAATTGGGCGAAAAAGAATATGCACTTTTACCAAACACCGATTTTGTGATGAATAACACGTTTTGGGTGGGCACGTTCCCGGCACTTGGCGAAAAGGAACTGGCCCGTACCGTACAAGTAATACACGATTTTATAAAAGAGAAAATACATGCGTAAAAAAATCTTACTCACCGGCGGAAACGGCTTTATCGGCAAAAATATTCAAGAGAGTTTTTTGGCCGAAAAGTACGATATTACTGCCCCACGCAGTTTTGAGTTAGATTTGACGGATACTTCTGCCGTAGACGAATTTTTCCGCACGCACTCCTTTGACGCAGTTATTCACGCCGCTGCGAAGCCCGGCCACCGAAACGCTAAAGATAAAACAAACTTGTTTTATACCAATATGCGTATGTTTGAAAATCTAGCGCGCCATACGGATAAATTCGGCAAGCTAATCAATATAGGTAGCGGGGCCGTATATGATGTGGCCGCCGATAACCGGCTGGTTGGCGAAGATCAAATCGGCTTGCGCGTTGGCAAAGACGAACACAGCTTTTGCAAATATGTGATGTATAAGCGTATAGAAACTATACCAAACGCGGTAGATTTAAATATTTTTGGTATCTTTGGCAAGTACGAAGATTGGGAAATACGTTTTATTTCTAATGCCATTTGCAAGACATTATTTGACTTGCCCATTACCTTGCGGCAAAACCGCCGTTTTAGCTATTTATACGTCAACGATTTAATGCCGGTGTTGGACTATTTTATTTCGCACGAAGTAAAATACAAAAGCTATAATATCACGCCGGACGAGGAAACGGAACTGTTGCAAGCGGCTCAAGTGGTGCGGGAAGTATCGGGCAAGCCGGTGGATATTCGGGTAGGTAAACCGGGGTATGGGCTTAATTACTCCGGCAGTAATAAACGTCTTAAAAATGAAATGCCCGCTGTTGCGTTTACCCCATTTAAACAAGCCGTGGAGGAATTATTTTTGTATTATCAAAGGAACCGGGAACGGATAGATAAAAAATTATTGCTAACGGACAAATAAAGGAGCACACTATGAAAAATAAAATTTTTGAGGACTTATTTGTGTTGGAACTTGCCAATAACCATTGGGGCAAGCGCGAACGCGGCATTAAAATTATTGAAGATTTTGCCAAAATTGTCCGTTTTAATAATGTCCGCGCCGCCATTAAACTGCAATTTCGCGACGTGGACACTTTCATCCACCGCGATTTTAAAACCCGCCAAGACATCCGCTATATTAGCAAAACCATGGCGACCAAAATGGATATAAAAGACTACCAAATCTTGGTAGATACCGTACGTAAAAACGGATGTATTACCATGGCTACGCCTTTTGATGAAAAATCGGTAGATACGTGCGTGAAATTGGGTGTAGATATCATCAAAATTGCGTCGTCCGATTTGAACGATTGGATTTTGATTGAAAAAATTGCCACCACCCGCAAACCCGTCATTGTGTCCACGGGCGGCTCTTCGCTTAAAGACATTGACGATTTAGTCACGTTTTTTGAACACCGCGAAATTCCCTTGGCTATCAACCATTGTGTTAGTGTTTATCCGTCGGAAAAAGAAGAATTGGAACTGAATCAAATTGATTTTTTAAAAAACCGCTATCCGGGCCACGTGATCGGGTTTTCCACGCACGAGTATAACGAGGATATTGAAAGCTCTATGCTGGTTGCCTACGCCAAAGGCGCGCGCACGTTTGAGCGGCACATTGACATTGAGGCGGACGGTATTGCTGTGTCTCCTTACTGTTCGTTGCCCGGCGATGTGGACCGTTGGATAAAAGCGTATCACAAGGCGGTCTTGCTTTGCGGGCACAGTGCAACGGCAAAAACTATTCCGCCGCGTAAAGAAATTACGTATTTGGACGCGCTCGTGCGCGGTGTATATGCCCGGTGGGATTTGCCCAAAGGCCATAAACTGACCGACGAGGATGTCTATTTGGCTATTCCGTTGCAAAAAGGCCAAATTTCTTGCCGTGAACTGATGCGCGGCGAAGCGTTGCTGACGGATATTAAAAAGGACGAACCGATTAAAATCTCGCAAATTGACTGTCCGTACGCGCACGACGAAAAATTAAAGAAACTCATTGAAAACCGCGGCCTGTAATATGATGAAATTGTCCGATTACCTCGTAAAAAAATTAGAAAAAAAAGGCGTTCGCCACGTGTTTATGATTACGGGCGGCGGGGCTATGCATTTAGACGACAGTTTCGGCAAAAGTAAAAAAATTAACTGTATTTTTAACCATAACGAACAAGCCACCGCCCTGTGTGCCGAAGGATATGCCCGCGCGCGGGGGGAACTGGCTGTGGTGTGTGTGACCACGGGGCCGGGCGGGCTTAACTGTTTAAACGGTGTTTTCGGCGCGTGGACGGACAGCGCGCCTGTACTGTTTATTTCCGGGCAAGTTAAATCGGCTACCACTTTGGCCCGTTGTCCCGGTTTGCCGCTGCGCCAACTGGGCGACCAAGAGGCCCCCATTACGCGTGTGGTAGCTCCACTTACCAAGTACGCCAAATCACTCACACAAGCCGACGAAGTGGAAGCGGTGTTGGAGGAGGCCGTTTATCAAGCCACTACGGGACGCCCGGGGCCGGTGTGGGTGGATATCCCGCTAGACGTACAAGCCGCGCTAATTGATCCTAAAAAACTTAAAAAATTTCAGCTACCCAAACCTAAAAAGAACGCGGTAGGAACTGTCCTAAAAAAAGCGGTGCCGTTACTACAAAGAGCCAAATGTCCCCTAATTGTAGCCGGGCACGGGGTGCGGCTTGGCCACCAACAAAAAGCATTGGGAAAATTGCTTGCCCAAACGCAAATTCCCGTTGTTACTACGTTTAACGGGTTTGATTTAATTCCGTCCGCATACCCCCGGTGGGTGGGACGTATCGGTACGGTGGGCCAGCGGGCCGGTAATTTTGCGTTGCAAAATGCGGACGTAATACTCTTTTTAGGTACGCGCAACAACATTCGCCAAGTCAGTTATAACTGGGAAAATTTTGCTAAGAACGCTAAAAAAATTGTGATAGATATTGACCCGTCCGAACTTAAAAAACCAACGGTAAAACCCGATTTATCCGTCTGCGCCGATTTAAAAGACGTACTGCCCGCTCTGGTGCGCGCGTTGCGTAAACCGCTTGGTGAAAACCCGTGGCGCATCTATTGCCAAACATTACGCAAAAAGTACCCGCCCTTGCGCGAGTTTGTAATTAACCCCGCCGGGAAAGTGCACCCGTATTATTTTATGGAGCAGTTGTCCGCCCAATATAAAGGTCCGGTGGTGATGGCTAACGCAACGGCCTTTGTGGCGTTTTTTCAAACGGCTACTATCCACCCGGGGCAACGGGCATTTTCCAATTCCGGCTCGGCCTCTATGGGGTACGGCTTGCCGGCGGCGATCGGCGCGTGTGCGGCATTGGGTAAAGAGGTTGTTTGCTTGGAAGGCGACGGCAGTATCATGATGAACTTACAAGAATTGCAAACCGTCAAAACAAACCGTCTGCCTATTAAAATTTTTATTATTAAAAACGGCGAATATAGCTCTATCATCCAAACCCAACGCAATTTTTTTAAAGGGCGGCTCACAGGTTGCAACGCTAAAAGCGGGGTGGAAGTACCCGATTTTGTGAAAGTGGCTCAATCGTTTGGCTTGCCTGCGGTGCGGCTTACCAAAAACAGCGGCGTAGCCAAAGGTATTAAAAAAGTGTTGGCCATGTCCGGTCCGGTGGTGTGTGAGGTAGATTGCACCTCCGATTATACGTTTGCGCCTAAGTTATCCGCGCGCAAATTGCCCGACGGCACCTTGATTAGCCCGACGTTAGAAGATATGTTCCCGTTTTTGGACAGGCAAGAATTTCAAAGCAGTAACTATCCTAAAAAATAAGAGGTATTTATGAAAAAAAGAATATATGTTTTACTTATCGGATTGGTTTTTGTCCTTTCCGGGTGTGCCACTGCTCAAGTGACCCAACCGTTTACCGTTCAGGGGGATCATGGGAAACTTTCGGCGGTATTAAGTACGCCTAAAGGCAAAAAGACGTATCCGCTTGTGATGATTGTGCACGGTTTCAACGGCAGTAAAAATCTGCCGCTTATGGTGGAAGTAAACAAACAAATTCAAGCGCGCGGTATTGCTACCGTGATATTTGATTTTAACGGACACGGGGAAAGTGAAGGGAGCTTTTTGGATATGACGATCCCCAATGAAATAGAAGACGCCCGCCGCATTTATGAATATGTCAGCCAATTGCCGCAAGTGGAATCGGTTTCCATGGTGGGTCACTCGCAAGGCGGTGTAGTGACGGCTATGCTGGCAGGAGAGTTAGGAGCCGACAAAGTGAAAACGATTGCCCTAATGGCTCCGGCGGGAGAATTAAAAGACGATACGGCGAAGGGCGATTTGTTCGGCACAAAATACGACCCCAAAAATGTGCCGGAATATATCACGTTATATACGGGGCTTAAAGTAGGACGCGCTTTCTTGGAGACGACCCCGCACCAACCTATTTATGAAACCTCTGCCGGATATACGGGGCCGGTGTTCATCATACACAGCGTAGATGATGAATTAGTGCCTTACGAGTATGGGGAGCGTTTCCGTCAAATCTATAAAAACGTGCAAATGACTACGCTGCACGATTACGACCACAGCTTTACCCAAGACCAAACAGCTGTGAGCAAAATGGTTGCCGATTATTTTGAGCAAGCATTAAAGAAATAAAAATTTGTAATGGGGCTATGTCTCTACCGCAAGAATTTATTGCCAATACGGAAAACTTGTTCGGGCCGGAGCGTTGGCAACGGTTTGTACAGGCGTTTGACGAAGAACCCGTTACCAGCGTCCGTTTGAATCCGTTTAAACAGCCGGAAAAACCGATTTTCCCGTCCATGACCCCCGTGCCGTGGTGCAAGTACGGGTATTGGTTGCAAGAACGGCCTAATTTTACGTTGGATCCGCTTTTTCACGCAGGTGTTTATTACGTGCAAGAGGCGGGGTCTCTTTTTTTAGATCATGTGGTGCACGCGCATGTAACGGCTCCGGTGTTGGCGTTAGATTTGTGTGCTGCTCCGGGGGGAAAATCTACTTTAATGCGCGCGGCCTTGCCGCAGGGCTCTGTGTTAGTTAGCAACGAGCCCGACCGCCGCCGCGCGAGTATTTTGCTTGAAAATATGCTTAAACAAGGCCACCCGGACGTACTTGTAACGCACAATTACGCGCACGATTTTGCCAAAACGGATTGGATGTTTGACGTGATTTTGACCGACGTGCCTTGCTCGGGCGAAGGGCTCTTCCGCCGCGACGAAAGTGCCGTGCGGGAGTGGAGCATAAATAACGTGCAGTTTTGCCGCAACCGCCAACGCCAAATTTTGCAAGACATTTGGCCGTGTTTGCGCCCCGGCGGTCTTTTAATTTACAGTACGTGTACGTTTAATACTTGCGAAAACGAAGAAAACGTGCGCTTTATAGCGGAAGAATTGGGCGCGGAAATTTTATCTGTCCCGGTTGATCCGTCGTGGCAGATTACCGGCTCGTTACTTGACGGGTGGAACGGCCCGGTGTATCGCTTTATCCCCGGTACGACGAAAAGTGAAGGGCTTTTTATGGCGATACTTCGCAAAAAAGGGGAAAGTTCCGTGCGCGCGCTGTTGCCTTCTTCTGCCCGAAAACACGCCCAGGCGCACGCGCTGATCCATTTGCTTTCCGACGGTATACCGCAACCCGAACAAAAAGGGAAAGACCTTATTCCTTCTGCGGCGCAAGCGCTTTCTATCAATCTTTCACCGGCTGAACATCCGCGCGTGGAACTGTCTTTAGAACAAGCGCGCCGTTATTTGCACCGTGAAAGTTTTGCCTTGCCTGCCGCTACGCCCAAAGGGTTTATTGTGGTAACGTACAAAAATCATCCGCTCGGGTTTATGAAAAATCTGGGCGACAGAGCCAATAATTTGTATCCCAAAAATTGGGCCATACGCAAATTGTAAAATTGCTACAATGAAATAAAATTACTTAATAGGAGTATTTATGTCCCATATTCTACGAACTTCTTTTTTGGGAATTGATTTTGAAAACCCGTTTTTGCTTGCGTCTGCCCCGCCAACCGCTTTGGTGGAAAGCATTGATGTCGCTTTTGAAATGGGGTGGGGAGGGGCCGTTCTTAAAACGATTACTCCCGACGATTTGGAAATGAACGAGGCCAGCCCGCGTTATGCCGTTTTGCAAGATAAAAAGCGCATTATCGGGTTTCAAAACATTGAATTATTAAGCCACCAAACTGTTAAGTATTGGTGCGACGGTATTAAATTCTTAAAACAAAAATACCCGCATAAAGTGGTCATTGCCAGTATTATGGCACCTGTCCAAAAAGAGGCGTGGCAAGATTTAGTAAAAACCATCAATAATACGCCGGCAGATGCTTTTGAACTCAATTTTTCGTGTCCGCACGGTATGCCGGAAAAAGGGATCGGTATGGCAATCGGTACGGACCCGGAAATATCGGCCCAAATTACCCGCTGGGTCAAAGAGGTAGCCCAAAAACCCGTGTTTGTAAAACTTTCTCCGAACGTGTCCAATATCGCCGCTATCGTCCGGGTTGTGGAAAACGCTCATGCCGACGGCCTGGCCGCTATCAATACGGTACAGGGATTTATGGGGATAGACCTAAATACATTTGAGCCGCTGCTTAACGTCAACGGGAAAACCGCGTACGGCGGGTGTTCCGGAACAATGATTAAACCGATAGGACTTCGTTGCGTGGCACAAATGCGTCAAGCCAGCAAACTGCCTATTTTGGGACAAGGGGGCATTTCCTCTTGGGAAGATGCGGCGCAATATATAGCCGTCGGCGCGGACGCCGTGCAAGTTTGTACGGAAGTTATGCTAAACGGTTATAAAGTTATCGGCCAGATGGTAAAAGGGTTACAATCTTATTTGGAAGAAAAAGGATTTGCGGATTTATCGGCCCTTAAAAATAAAGCCATTGAGCGTATCAGTTCACATAAAGATTTACCCAAAACGCCGCTCACATACCCGCAAATTGCGCATGATAAATGCGGCCGTTGCGGCAAGTGTGTAACGATTTGCGGCGAGTCCGAACATCAGGCCTTGCGCTTAGAAGACGGATATATTACGTTGGATAAAACCCGTTGCGTGGGGTGCGGTTTGTGCCGGTTTGTTTGCCCGGTGGGAGCCATTAGTGCTGAAAGATAAATTAAGAAGTTTTATTTGAAAAAGGCCCCGTCAAACGACGGGGCCTTTTCTATAAGCAACCCATGTTATTCTACATCAAAGTTAAAATAGGTGTCTTTATACGGCTCGTCTTTTAACGTAAAGTGCCACCATTCGGAATCAAGCCCCACAAAGCCCGCTTTTACCATGGCATCATGCAAAATTTTTCGGTTTTTCTTTTGTTTCTTGGAAATTTTTTTATAATCCGGGTGTGAAATTTCCGAGAATAGATCAAACGTGCCGCCCATATCTACAAAGCCGCCGTCCTTTTTAATAATCGTCAAATCAACGGTGCTGCCGCGGCTGTGGCCCGATTTGGCCATAATATAATTCCCGGCGAGCAAGTCCGATTTTTCCAACGTGGGATAAAAAGATTTATCGCCGGGGTCGCTTGGGTTGTTGATCCACGCCACAAAATTATCCACGGCTTTTTGCGGGCGGTATGCGTCCCAAATAAGCAAGCGGTATCCTTGCGCGCGTAAATCTTCGGCGGCTTTTGCCAGGGCAGCTAATGCTTTTTTAGTCATATAGGCCCGGGGAGCTTTATAACCGTTGATCCGTTTTCCCGTAAAATTGTAGGACGAATAATAGCGGATGTCATATACGGCATCGTCAATAACGGTGCTGATTTGGGCAAAATCACTCTTATCGGTGGAAATAGTATCTGCCCAAACGGGGAACAAACAACCGGCTAGCAACACAATAGCAATAGTAAGTTTTTTCATAAATTCTCCTGCTAAGTATATAGTAACTATATCAAAAAATAATAGGGGGTACAAATTTTTAATTTAGCTAAAGAAAAATGATACAATCTCTATGTATTTTGCTAAGGAGATTTTATGAAACCGACAAAACATATTATTGCTATGCTCGCCTGTTTGGTCATGGTAAGCTGGCTGACTACCGGGTGTGCCCACTTCCAAAAAGACCAGTTGTCTCTTTGGACCGATACCGCCCCTGCTAAACAAGCATTGGCCGGTTATGTAAAAACAGTTACTGACCCTTCCTCACCGGACTTTATTCCCGTGGAAAACCGCGTGGCCGTGTTTGATTTGGACGGCACGCTTATTTTGGAAACAGACCCTACTTATTTTGACTGGGCCTTATTTGAACACCGCGTATTAGATGACCCGAATTATGAGCCGACTGAAGAACAACTGGCCGCGGCGCGGGCCTCGCGTGAAAAAGGTGTTTTCCCGTCCTTAGATGCTAACCGCGAAAAAATGGTTTCCGAGGCCTACCAAGGTATGACACTTGATGAATTTTACGATTTTATCCGTTCGTTTATGCAAGAAGACCAACCCGGTTTTGTAGGCATGAAACGCGGCGATATCTTCTACAAACCTATGTTAGAAGTAGTAAAATACCTCGTCAAAAATAAATTTACGGTATATATTTGTAGCGGTACGGACCGCCTGACCGTGCGCCCGCTTATTGAGCAAAATATGCCCTATATCCCCAACCGCCAAATTCTCGGTTCCGATAGTACCATTGTGGCTAATAAACAAGCCGATACCGACGGGCTTTCCTATTTGTTTAAAAAAGGCGACAAATTGGTGTTAGGTGGCAAAAACCTTGTTAAAAATTTGCAAATGAACAAAGTGGCTCTTATTGCCCAAGAAATCGGCGTACAGCCGGTGCTTGCGTTCGGTAATACGTTTAGTGACGCCAGCATGGTCAACTACACGATTAACGGCAACAAATATAAAGCACTGGGCTTTATGCTCATGTGCGACGATTTGGAGCGCGAGTACGGCAATATGAAAAAAGCCGAAAAAATGCGCCAAGATTGTAATACGTACGGTTGGATCCCGGTTTCCATGCGTAACGATTGGAAAACAATTTACGGGGAAAATATCAAACGGCGTTAATTTTAAAAAACATGTCGCCGGCGGATATTTTGGACCGGTACAGCGTGAAATAACTCATTAAAAAGTCCCGCAACTGCGGGACTTTTTATGTACTGTAATTTTGGGGGGGCAGGTGGTGTTTTCAGCTTTGGCGACCATTAAACGTAAATCCCAGGGCTTCTACCGCGGACTTTATTTCTTCGTCAGTAGGGTGCCCTTCCACCTGCGCAATGCCTTCACTTAAATTAACGGTCACTTGCTTGACGGACGGGAGTTTACCGATCGCGTTTATGACGTTGTTTTTACAATGGTTGCAATTCATCCCGCCAATGCGGAACACAACCGTTTCACGGGAGCAAGAGTCGTTTGTAAGGGAGGTTTCTTCCCGGTTTTTTTTAAACAGCATCGCATTAGCAAACAGTGCAAGCAAGATACACGAACAAATAATTTTAAAGTAATAAAAACTCCCGCCGACGTGGTGGGCGGTTACGGTAAAATTAGATATATCAAACCAAGCTGCCGGTAAAAAATTGTCTATAATAAGGCCGGAACCTATGGCCCCGATGATAAGCGTTGTTAAGTAGAGAACAAATGTTTTTTTACCTAAAACCTTACCTATGACCAACATGGAAGCAATATTGGCCGCCGGCCCGGCCATCAGTAACACAAGTGCCGTGCCCGGGCTCATCCCTTTGAGCATCAGCGCAATCGCTATGGGGATAGAGCCGGTAGCGCATACATACATCGGTACGGCAACCAGTAGCACCAGCAACATCGTCAAAATAGTATTGTTCCCAAATATCATAAAGAAATTATCGGGTACGAAATAAGTAATTAAGCCGGCTATCAGTAACCCAAACATCAGCATTTTGCCGATGTCTTCCATCATTTCCACATAACCGTAGCGGAAGATTTCTTTGATTTTTTGTCCCCACGAAAGATTTTTTTCTTGCCGGACGTTGGCTTGTTTGTTGTTTGACGGGAGCTTATTTGCTGAAGTAAAAACATTTGTTACAAGTCCCGCAAACAAGGCGGTGCATAAAGCCACTATGGGGCGAATAATGGCAAAGGGCAAGCCCAATAATGAATAGGTGGCAATGATAGAGTCCACCCCCGTTTGCGGAGTGGCTATTAAAAAGGAAATAACGGCACCGGTGGAGGCCCCTTCTTTATACAGGGCCATGGCGGTAGGGATTACCCCGCAGGAACACAGCGGCAACGGGATGCCAAATAAGGTGGCGTATACCACGGAAGTCCAATTGTTTTTGGATAAATACTTGGAAAACAAATGCTGCGGCACGAGCACGTGTAAGATACCGGCAAACAAGAAGCCAAGCAACAAGTAAAACGACATGGCGTTAAATATTGAAAAAACCGTTACGGCTATTTCCTTAATAAATTCCATAGGTATAATCCCCTGTTTTGTTAGACCCATTCACATTTAACGGCGCATAATTCTTCTTGCGTTTTGGTATGGATGAGGGTGTGTAACGTATGGTGGTCATCTTGTTTTTGCACTTTACTGGTAAGTTGTTCGCCGCATTTGATTTCTTTTTTGAAAATGATATCTATATTTTTCAATTTTTTTTCGTGTTTCCATTCGTACGGTAAAGGTTCTATGGCCCAAACAATGTAATTGCCGTTGTTGGCGTGCATATTGACGTCTATATCGTTGTAGCGTACGGTAAAGGTGGCTTGGTAATCGGTTTGGGTCAGCGGCGGAATTTTGCTAAATTTTAAATCTGTTTCGCCGGGAACAAATTTAATCATATTTTCGTTGCCCGCCAGCACTTCTCCCACGTGGGCAATGTCCAAGGTTTTGCTGTGTACCAAGGCCCATACGCTAGATGCCCGCGCACATAATGTTCCGTCTGCATATACTTCAAAATTGCGGTAGGCAAACAGCCGGTTATATCCGCGCGGTTGTGTTTTAATGCTCAGCTGTTTGACGTGTACCGGATAGTGGATAAATTCAATGCGGTACTTGAGCAGTACCCACATTAAATTTTGCGGGTAAATAGTACTGTACCCAAAACCCAACCGCTCGGCACTGTCGGCGGCTAAATCTTGAAAAAAGTTAAGTAGTGAAAAAGGTTTTAAACAGCCGTTACAATCGGTATCGGAGTAGCGGATAGGAATATTTTCTTCTGAAATTAAATGTTGCATAAGGCCCCCTGTTATTAAAGTATAGCAAAAGGAACCGCAGTAGCGCATTAAAGAAACACACTATTTTCACTTGACTTAGAGTAAACTCCAACTGCTACAATATATATTAAGGAGGGATCATGACCATTTCGCAAGTAAGCAAGCGGTGTAACATTTCGCCCGATACGTTACGTTATTATGAAAAAGAGGGGCTCATCTCGGTAGTGAACCGTACGGCGGGCGGGGTGCGGGATTATACCGAACAAGATTGCCGGCAAATAGAGTTTGTCAAGTGCATGCGCAGTGCGGGGCTTTCCATAGAAGTGCTCAGAAAATATTTTGAGTTATTTAAACGGGGCAAACGCACACTTAAAGCCAGACGAGATTTGCTGGCCACGGAACGTAAAGCGTTGCAAGAACGTTTCGCGGAACTGCAAGATACGCTTAAACGGTTAGATTATAAAATTTCCGTATATAACAAAGCCCTCAAATCTAAATCAAAAGAACTTAAATTTTAAGGTGTATATTAGGAGAAAACTATGAGTAAAAAAGTGTTAATTATATCTGCTTCGCCCCGCAAGGGCGGCAATTCCGATTCTTTGTGTGACCAATTTCTGTTAGGTGCCAAAGAAGCCGGACATAACGTGGAAAAAATCTTTTTGCGCGATCATAAAATTAACTATTGCTTAGGTTGCGGCGTATGTAATAATACGCACAAATGCGTACAAAAAGATGATATGAAAGCATTATTGGATAAAATGGTGGATGCAGATGTAATTGTGCTATCTACTCCGGTTTATTTCTACACCATGGACGGACAACTCAAAACTTTTATTGACCGCTGTGTGCCCAGATATACGGAAATTTCCAATAAAGATTTCTATTTTATTGTGTCGGCTGCCGATACCAATAAGAACAATTTGGCCCCTACCGTAGAGGGCCTGCGCGGTTTTACGCGGGATTGTTTGGACGGTGCAAATGAAAAAGGCATCATTTACGGCACGGGTGCTTGGCAGATAGGCGAAATTAAAAATCTGCCTGCCTACAAGAAGGCCTATGAAATGGGCAAAAAATGCTAAAAGAGTTAAACAGGAGAATGAAAATGAAAAAATTACTAACAGTATTACTGGGTTCTGTGCTGGTGGCAGCTTGCCAAACTGCCCCCAAAGTACAAGAGGCCTCTGCTGATAAACCTGTTGTTTATTTTACGCGGGATATCAGCCCGGAAGGTCTTGTCAAAATTTATGATAAGATTTCCCAAAACATTGACGGAAAAGTGGCAATTAAGTTTCACACCGGCGAGCCGCACGGCCCGAACATTTTACCTGTGCCGATGGTAAAAGCGTTGTGGAAACATATCCCGGGCAGCACGCTTGTAGAAACGAACGTGTTTTACGATTCCCCGCGCCAAACCACCCAAGGCCACCGCGAAACGCTGAAAACAAACGGGTGGACCTTTAGCCGAGTGGATATTTTAGACGAAGACGGTGCGGTGATGCTCCCTGTAAAGGGCGGTAAACATTTCAAAGAAATGTCTATGGGTAGCCATGTGCTCAATTATGATTCACTCGTTGTGCTGACACATTTTAAAGGCCATACCATGGGTGGCTATGGCGGCAGTATGAAAAATATTGCTATCGGCATGGCCGACGGAAAGATTGGCAAAAAGATGATTCACCAAAAAGGCGATAGCCAATGGGGCTATACCGGGGCGCGTTTCCAAGAAAATATGGTGGAATCTGCCAAAGCCACGGTAGACCATTTCGGTAAAAAAATTGTGTACATTAACGTACTGCGCCGCATGTCGGTAGATTGCGATTGCGCGGGTACATCGGCGGCTGAACCCAAAGCCCATGACATTGGTATTTTGGCCTCTACAAATATCGTAGCGGTGGACCAGGCGTCGTTAGACAAAGTGTACGCGTTGCCGGAAGCGGAACTGCACGATTTAAAAGAACGTATTGAATCCCGCGAAGGGTTACGCCAAATTTCCTATATGAAAGAACTCGGTATGGGAACGGGCGAATATACATTGGTAGATATGGACAAATAGGAAACCATGTTCGCTTATATTAAAAAAGCGCAATACCACGAAACAGACCAAATGGGCTTCATCCATCATGCCAATTATGTGAAATGGATGGAAGAGGCCCGTTTGGCCTACTTGGAGACATTGGGGTTAGGTTACCAACAAGTGGAAAACGAAAAAATCTTTTCCCCGGTTGTAAGTATCGCGGTGCGGTATAAATCTCCGGTGCATTTTGCCGACGAGGTGGAAATTCGCGTAACCGTAAAAGCGTATACTTCTGTCAAGTTAGAGCTTGCTTACGAATTTTTCAATAAAACTTCCCAAACGGTATGCGCGGAAGCATCCTCGCTACATTGTTTTATCCGAAACGGGAAAGTGATTTCTTTAAAAAAAGATATGCCCGCTTTGCACGGCAAACTTTTTGCGTTAGCACCCGGTAGTGCTAAATAATTTGTGTGCCGGACGGGCGCGTGCATCGGTTTTACGATGCACGGCCCGGACCGGTGAAAAGACGTAATTATAGAAAGATCTTCTTTTTTGACTCAGAACTGCTAAAATATCCATACAAGTTTAAGTCAAAAAAATCTATAATATTACCGATATGATTGATATTCAGACAAAAGGCGAAAGTGTAGTCTGCACTTTAAAAGGCGTGTTGGATGGTACGGCGCGTTTTCCTGCGTCTGTCTGTGGGCTACGTCACAAAAAATTACAACTGCTGGGCGACGGCATTGAGTCTTGGAACACAGATTTTGTAGCTATTCTTTTTAACACCTTCAAACATATTCCCAAAGAACATATTTCTTATTCCCAATTACCGCAAGGAATGGAACAGTTGCTTCGTCTTGCTTTTCAAGCTCCTTATAAAGAAACACAAATGACCCGGGAAAAACAACCCTTCTTGGAATGGCTGGGAGACAGAGGTATACAGGTGTGCCGCTGCGTAAAAAAAGGGTGTCTTTTTTTGTGCGGGTGTCTGTTTGCTTGGGGGCGGCAACTGCGCGGGAAAGCCGTTTACCGCAGTAAAGATTTTTGGATGATTCTGGCAGATTGCGGCCCGCAATCTATTTTGATTGTGTCGCTCATCAGCTTTATGGTGGGGCTCATTTTGGCTTTTGTGGGAGCCATACAGCTTAAAACATTTGGCGCACAAATTTATGTGGCCAGTTTGGTAACTATCGGTATGACGCGTATTATGGGGGCTATCATGACGGGGGTTATTATGGCCGGCCGGACGGGGGCCTCTTATGCCGCTACCATCGGTACCATGCAGGTGAATGAAGAATTGGATGCGTTGCAAACGATGGGAATTTCGCGCGTTGATTTCTTGGTCTTGCCGCGGATGAACGCACTGCTGTTGGCAATGCCTATTTTGATTTTGTTATCGGATGTAATGGGAATTTTAGGCGGTTGTTTTGTGTGTGTGTTGTTTTGGGAGATCCCTTTGGCAGAATATATAAAATATGCCACCAATTCGTTTTATTTGACCAACTTTTTGGTAGGGGTTTTTCACGGACTTGTTTTTGGACTTATCATCGCTTTATGCGGGTGTTATTTCGGAGTGAATTGTGGGCGCAACGCCGATAGCGTTGGGGCAGCTACTACCAAGGCCGTCGTATATGCCATTGTGTGGATGATTGTAATGACGGGTGTGCTTACCGCTCTTTGTGAGGGATTGGGAATATGACGAAACAAGATCCCATTATCCGGGTAGAAAATTTAAGCATCGGCTACGAGGATAAAATTATTATGAAAGATTTATCCTTTGATATCCCCCGCGGTGATATTTTTATCATCATGGGAGGGTCCGGTTGCGGAAAAAGCACGCTCTTGCGTACGCTTACCGGCCTTATTGCGGCGCATTGCGGACGGATTTGGATACGTGACACAGATTTTATACATGCCGGCCCGAAAGAAAAATTGGAAATTATGCAACGTAGCGGTATTTTGTACCAAGGCGGGGCCTTGTTCAGTTCTATGACGCTAGCGGAAAACGTGGCCCTTCCCTTGCAACAATATACCTCTCATACGCCGGATTTTATCAACCAGATTGTATCGTTTAAATTGGCGTTGGTGGGATTGGCGGGATATGAAGCGTATTACCCGTCGGAAATCAGCGGCGGCATGCGTAAACGTGCCGGGCTTGCGCGTGCGTTGGCATTGGACCCCGAAATTGTGTATTTTGACGAACCCTCTGCCGGGTTGGATCCGGTCAGCTCCAAAAATTTAGATGATTTGATATTGGAAATTAACAAAACTTTGGGCACGACGATTATTGTGGTAACCCATGAATTACCGTCCATCTTTGCTATTGGGAAGAACAGTATTTTCTTGGATAAAACCCTGCAAACAATTTCGGCCCGGGGGCGGCCGGATGAACTGTTGAAAAATCCACCCAACCGGCAAGTATATGAATTTTTAACAAGAGGAGAACAACATGAAAAAGGAACCAAATAAAAAAGCCATCGGGTTATTCTTAGTGATTGGATTTACACTATTTGTGGGGCTACTCGGGCAGTCTGTCTTTCACAAACTACATGCAGATACAAAAGACATGGCCGTCATGTATTTTAACGAATCATTACAGGGGTTATCCGAAGGGGCTCCTGTTGTATTTCAGGGAGTGGAATTAGGCAAAGTCACGCGTATTGTACTGGTGACGAATAAAAATGATTTGAACTTTCGTGTTGCTGTCTATGTCCGTTTCAAAGATACAGAGGTTATCAGTGAAGGTTCTCTTTGGGAAAAATTATTTAACAAAAACAAGGACCTTGATTTTCTAGATCTCATGATTAAAGAAGGCCTGCGCGCCCGGTTGGCTTCCCAAAGTTATTTAACGGGACAACTGCGGATTGATTTGGTGATGTTGCCGGATACGGAAGTGAAGATGTTTGAGAGTCCCAAAAAGGAAAATATCCAGCAAATTCCGACGGTCTTATCAACAAGGGAAGAATTAGCCCGCGGGTTAGACGGCCTTAAACTGCAGGAAATGGTCACACGTATTAACAACGTGACGGACGTGTTGGGGAAAGAATTGCCCGTTTTGTTGCCCGCGTTGCGGAAAAGTTCCCAGAGTTTGGATAAAACGCTAGCCAAGGTAGCCGGCAGCAGCGACGAAACTATTTCTAATTTAAATGAAGCGTTGCATGACGTGTCGGATGCGGCAAAATCACTGCAAAATCTGACTGATTATTTGGAAAGACATCCGGAATCTTTAATTCAAGGAAAAAAAGGAGAATAATATGCGACTGATAAAAATACTGATCCCTTGTTTGTTACTGGGCGGGTGTATTTTCGGAACGAGCCAAAGTTCAAAGTTCTATACACAATCGGCGGCTTCGGCGGGGGTTGTTTCTTCAAGTTATACGGCTTTTGTCGGAGTAAACAGAGTGCAACTGCCCAAATATATGGACCGTCCGCAAATGGTAACACAGCGGAAAAATTCTGCCCAAATCAATGTGTCCGAATATAACCGGTGGGTGGAACAGCCCTCTGTTTTAGCCACGCGCGTAATAGCAGAAAATTTAAGCGTACATCTTCCGTCGGCACAAGTTAAAATGAACCAATTAAAAGGGGAACGATTTGACCGGACGGTTTCAGTGGAAATTGTTAAACTCAATGCCGTATTGGGCGACAAAGCCGAATTGGTGGCTTGGTATACGGTGAAAGACAATACCGGCAAAGTGGTAACGCATCAAAAATTTACCGGGATCGTTTTGATTGAAAAAACATATGACGATTTGGCCAAAGGATATGGCGAGTTGTTGGCTAATTTAAGCCGGGATATCGCGGCTGTTTTAATTAAAAAATAAAACGTACTAAATGTTTGTCAGGGAGAGGACCTTGGGTGGACTCTTTTTCCAAGGTCTGCCCTGCGGAAACGAATTATGGAAAACACGGCTACTATGCGCAGTCATGCTGTCGGACGGGAACAAATTATTGTCAAAACCAGTCTGGTCGGTGTTGTTACCAATGTGATACTGGCCGTTTTCAAAGTATTGGTAGGATGGCTTGCTAATTCTATCGCGGTTATTTTGGACGGGGTAAATAACCTGTCGGACGCGTTATCTTCTGTCGTTACCATTATCGGGGCGAAACTGGCCAGCCAGAAACCGGATAAAGAACATCCTTTGGGGCACGGGCGCATAGAATATATAAGTTCTATGGTAGTATGCGCAATCGTGCTTTATGCGGGTGTTACAGCGCTGATTGAGTCCGTCAAAAAGATTTTCTATCCCGAAAGTGTTTCTTATTCTGTGCTTACGCTTGTGGTGTTGGCGGTGGCGATTGTAGCCAAATTAGTGTTGGGGAAATACGTTAAAACCAAGGGCGAGCAAGTAAAATCAGGGGCCCTGATTGCTTCCGGTTCGGATGCGTCTTTTGATGCTGTTTTATCGGGCTCAGTGTTGGTGTCTGCCCTTATTTTTCTCAAATGGCATATTTCGTTGGAGGCCTATGTAGGTATTGCCATCTCGCTTGTAATTATTAAGGCCGGGGTGGAAATGCTCCGAGGAACGTTGAGCGATATTTTAGGCCGCCGGGCCGATGCTCACATTGTACAGTCTATCCGGCAGGTAGTCTCGCAGGAGCCGCAAGTACACGGCGTGTATGACATTTTAATTAACAATTACGGCCCCAATAAAAATTATGCGTCCTTGCATGTGGAACTGGACGATACGCTTACCGTGGCGCAAGTAGACACACTAACCCGTAAAATAGAAACAAATGTATTTCATAAAACCGGCGTTATTTTAACTGGGGTAGGAGTGTATGCCCGCAATACTTCTGACGGGCAGTCCGCCCACATCCGCAACCGGGTGCAGGAAATAGTACTGGCGCATAATTGGGCTTTGCAATTACACGGTTTTTATATAGATTTGGAAAAAAAAGATTTACAATTTGACGTTGTGCTTAGTTTTGACGTGGATCACCAGGCCGCCGCAGATATTCTCACGCGTGAGATACAAACCGAATATCCGCAATATACTATCCATATTACGCCGGATGTGGACATTACAGATTAAAAAGGTCCTCTGGTTAAACGGGAGGCCGTATTAAACGGCTTTGTATTGCTACGATGGGCGATGCTTAAAAAGGATAGAATAAAAGGGAGATTTTATGATTAGTTTTTTTGTTTGCTTGGGATTACTTATCCTGTCTTATTTTACATACGTTAAATACGTAGAGCGCGTTTTCGGCCCGACGGACGGACAAACGCCGGCTACCCGGTTTTCCAACGGAGTAGATTATGTGCCCATGCCCCTTTGGCGCATGGTGCTTGTACAACTTTTAAATATTGCCGGACTTGGGCCGGTGTTTGGGGCCATCTCCGGGGCATTGTGGGGACCGAGCGTTTTTTTGTGGATTACGCTAGGTACTATTTTTGCGGGGGCGGTGCATGATTTTGCTTGTGGGTTTTTGTCCTTGCGCCACGAGGGGCAATCGGTAGCGGAAGTGACCGGAATCTATTTGGGCCCGCGTATGCAAACCTGTATGCATATTTTCAGCGTGGTTTTATTGGTGATGGTGGGCACGGTTTTTGCCGTGGGGCCCGCTAATTTGCTTGTGTTTTTATTCAAAGGGAATGTGAGTCCGGGCAGTTTTTTAGCAAATACTTACTTTTGGCTTACACTTATTTTCCTGTATTATTTCTTAGCTACTTTTCTCCCCATTGATAAAATTATCGGAAGGATATATCCCCTATTTGGTATTTGTTTACTGCTGATGGCGTTGGGCGTATCGGGGGGATTATTCGTCCAGGGCTATCACATCCCGGAAATTACGCTTCACAATTTTCACCCGGCACACTTGCCCATTTGGCCGCTGATGTTTGTAACCGTTGCGTGCGGGGCTATATCCGGGTTTCATGCTACGCAATCCCCGCTGATGGCACGGTGCATTACCAACGAACACCAATCTCGCCCGGTCTTTGCCGGGGCGATGATTATGGAAGGTATTATTGCGCTTATCTGGGCCGCCGCCGGCTGTGCTGTTTATGTAAAAACCGGGGGGCTGATGACGGGGTTACAAGAGATGCTCGCCCATACCGGGCAAGCCGGCGTTGTATATGATATTTGCTTAAAAACGATCGGACCCTTGAAATGGGGTACGGTTTCTTTTGGCCTTTTATTTGTGATGATCGGCGTGATTGTCTGCCCGGTTACATCGGGAGATACGGCCTTTCGTGCGGCCCGGTTGGTGTTGGCCGATTGGTTTAAAATAGACCAAAAGCCCTTTTTAAAACGCTTGCGTTTAAGTATGCCGCTACTCTTGGCCGGCGTCATTATCAGCCAACTTCCTTATGACGTGATATGGCGGTATTTCAGTTGGTCCAACCAGACATTGGCCATGATCGTGTTATGGGCCGCCACGGTTTATTTATACGGGAAGAAACAACCTTATTTTTTGGCACTTATCCCGGCAGTTTTTATGACGGCTGTAAGCAGTACATACTTTTTAATTGCGCCGGAATGTTTACACTTGCCCGCTAGAATTGCTTATCCGTTGGGGCTTGTGCTGACGGGGCTCATTTCCGGTTACTTTATCGTCAAAATGAAAGAGAAATTGAAACAATAATAGAAGAACTATACTATGAATATTTTGTTTATCAATGCGTGCACTCGTCCAAACTCCCGCACACAATTATTAGCGCAGTACCTTTTAGGCAAATTGACAGGAAATATACACGAGCGGAATTTAGCCCAAACCGCTATTTCACCGCTTAGCGCAGATATGGTTGAACTGCGGGACAAACTGACCGCCCGGGGCAATTTTGACCACCCGTTATTTGCACTGGCTAAAGAGTTTGCCGCGGCGGATCAAATAGTGGTGGCCGCGCCGTTTTGGGATTTATCGTTCCCGGCCTTGTTAAAGATTTATATTGAAAACATCAATGCGCTGGGGGTTACTTTTACCTACCGGGCCGACGGGAAACCCTACGGTCTGTGCAAAGCAAGGCAGCTGTATTACGTAACAACGGCCGGGGGGCCTATTTTCAATGATTCGTATGGCTATGGGTATGTGCAAGCACTTGCACAGAATTTTTACGGGATCCCCAAAACTGACTGCATTAAAGCCGAGAATTTAGACGTTGACGGGGCAAATGTGGACGCTATTTTACATCGGACAAAACACGGTATTGATACGTTGCTGGCGCAAGATGAATAAATGCGCTTACGTCTGTTAACAGACTTCCAAGTGGTATAGATTTTGCAAACATACTTTTACTATAATGGGATAAGTAGTTCAAATAGGAGATAAATTATGAAAAAAACATTCCAGTTGTCTTTAGTATTGGTTGCTCTTATGTGCTTGGGCGGTTTGATCGGTTGTTCCTCTGCGGGCAACACGATTGAAAAAGATGAAAAATTAACCGTTGCAAAAGCCCAAAAAGAAATTAAGGTTGGTATGTCATCTGCCGAAGTGGTAGAAGTGTTGGGAAGCCCTAATATGGTTACCACCGATGAACAACGCCGCGAAACGTGGGTATATGATCGTATGTCCACGCAAGTAGACGGAAGTTCCTCTTCTAAAGGGGTATGGTTGCTTGTTGTCGGAGCGGGTGGAAGCAAGGCCTCTACAAAATCATCCCAGCGGACATTAACTATTATCGTTAAGTTTGATGAACAAGGCAAAGTGCGTGATTTTGCTTATCGTTCCTCTAGTTTCTAGTATATGAAAAAACTCATTTGTATCCTTATTGCGGGATGCTTGGCGTCTGCTTGTGCCTCTTACAATAATTTGTATGCACCCGACGCCAATTACCTAAAACGCAGAAACATAGAAACGCGGGTATTTGACACCACAAATACAAAAGAATTGTTAGTGGCCTCGGCCCAGTTGTTGCAGGACATGAATTATACCATTACGGAATCCGATACCGATATTGGTGTAATTACGGCTACTAAAAATAAAGAAGCGGGTTCTACTGCCGGGAAAGCCGCGTTAACCGTTTTGGCCGCTCTTAACGGGCAACGCGCTGTATATGAAGATAAGCAAAAGTTCTACGTATCCGTTGTGAATACAAAAGTGAACGCTCACCAAACTAAAACGAGAGTCACTTTTGCGCGCATGGTTTACGACAACTTGGGGAATGTTGTTAGAATTGAAAAGCTGGATGACCCCGCTTTATATACCGGGTTTTTTGATAAATTGGCCCAATCGGTATTTTTAACCGCCAATAATATTTAGGAGAATGTATGAAAAAGAACATCTTAATTTGTTTGGGGGCCCTGTTGTTAGTGGCCTGTGTCAGTACGAATCAGGCGGCCTTAGAGTCAAAAACCTCTCAAGTAGCCACCCGTAACTATCAAACCCGTTCGTTTGATACTGCGGACAAATTAAATGTTATGAACAACATTGTAGCCACGATGCAAGATTTAGGGTTCGTCATTGAAAAAGCCGACAAAGAAATAGGTACTATTTCCGGCTTTTCCTTTACCAACCAGACTACAATGACGGTAAGTGTCCGCCCTAAAGGCAATAGTATTTTAGTCCGTGCAAATGCTTCCAAGGGTACAAGGGCTATTACGGAGCCGCAAGCGTATCAAAATTTCTTTAATGCGCTTTCCCAATCGTTGTTCTTAACCGCAAACGAAGTATTGTAATCTTCTTAACTAAAAAAGCCCTCTACTTTGGTAGAGGGCTTTTTTATAATGCTCTAAAGCAACGGTTTGATCTTAGAAGTGCCGTCTCTCCCAATGTGCTAAAATTATAATAGGGAGAAATTATGAAAAAACTATTTGGGCTATTCGTACTATTTATCATAACAACCGGACTCTATGGGGCGGAAGTGTCATTTCTTTCTTTGGCACAGTGTGAGCGCGATGCGTTAAACTCGTCGGCTCAATTACAGGCCCTGCAAGCGCAGGTGCTTGCTTCCCGCGCGCAAGAAAAAAGTGTATCTTCCTCTCTTTACCCGTCTTTATCGTTGGATGCAAAAGGTATGTGGGTATCGGAAGTTCCTACACTCAAATTCGGCGGGCAAGAATTAAAATTTGGCGATACCTGGGGATATTCCGTCGGTCCGACTGCCAGTTGGGTGCTTTTTGATAACGGGGCACGCAGTTCCCTTAAAAAAAGTGCTTCTAAAGTAGTTAATGCGCAAGAGCAGTCTTATGAATTTGCCCGCAAACAAATTTTATTACAAGTGCAACAGGCCTATTTTTCCGTACAACAACTTTTGCAACGGTTGGTATTGTTAAACGGACAGTTGGAAGTTGCGCAAAAACAATTTGACGACGTTCAATCGGCTTATAAGGCGGGTTCTAAAAGCAAGTTGGATGTTTCTATCGCTCGTAAACAAGTATTAAAAACGCAAACCGCTATGAGCGGGGCTCGCAGTGCGTTAGCCGGGCAATTACGCGCGTTGTTTAAGTTAACCGGTACAGATTATGGCATTGTTCCTTCGTATCCGACGGATAAACGGCTTGTTAATGCCAAAGAAGAAAATAAAACATCCGCCGTATTAGATACGGACCCGTTAGAAAACACGCTCCAATTATTCCGCCCGTACAGTCAAAGCGAGTTTGATGAAAACTCCCCCAAATTAGCGGCTTTAGAGGAAATGGCCCAGTATTATAATTATTTGGCCGACAGTTACAAAGATGCTCTCTATCCGCGTGTGGCACTCCAAGGCGGTGCGTATTTTGAATATCCCAACGGAGCCATCCGCGAGCATGTGTTTTTGGGGCGTGCGGGCGCGGCCGTTTCCATGCCGCTTTTTGAGGGAGGAAAGGACCGTCAGCAGGCCAAGGCACAAAAGGAATTATCGCGTGCCAAAACTTATGAAAAACAAGATGCACGGGAAACTTTGACGGCCTTATTTTTAGCGGCAAAAGACCGTTTGTACGGTTTGCAAGTGCAAGAAAATTTACTCAAAGATATGATTAAACAAACCGGCGAAACAGCACGCCTTACTTATCAGGCGTATAAGGCCGGGGCCGTTACTTTCTTTGAAGTGGACCGAGCCAATTTAGATTTGTTGGAAAGCCAACTTTCTCTGGCAGATGTACAAGTGGAGCAACTCAATCAACTAGCCATTTTAAATAGTTTAGGTAAGGAGACCTTATGAAAAAAAGAATTATCATAGCCGTAGTGGTGCTTTTGATTTTAGTAACGGTAGCATTGACGTTTTTTCGCAGTACGCCCTTTCATTACAGCGGAGTGGCCGAAGCCGTGTCCGTAGATATTTCCGCACGTTTGAGTGATACTATTCAAGAAATTTTAGTGGAAGAGGGCTCCCCGGTAACGCAAGGGCAAGTAGTAGCACGTTTGACGTGTGACGCGGCGAACCTAAAAAAAGAAATTACACAAAAAGAATTTAACCGGGCTGCCCAACTTTTGAAAACGACGGCCGGTTCTAAAGAAAATTATGATCTTAAAAAGCATCAATATGACGAGGCCTCTTTGCAGCAAAGTTGGTGCACGCTTACCAGCCCGCTCAACGGGCAGGTGCTCTATAAATACTATGAACCCAATGAATTTATTAGTGCCGGCCGGAAAATGCTTACTGTAGCCAATTTAAAAGAACTGGATGTATGGGTATATGTACCGCATGATGAACTGGCTAATTTATCTATCGGGCAGGAAGTCAGCGGCTATTTGCCGGAAGCAGATAAAACATTTAAGGGCCGCATTTTGGCGATTAACGACCAGTCCGAATTTACTCCCAAAAACGTACAAACACGTGAAGAACGTACGCGGCTTGTGTACGGCGTAAAAACCCGCTTTGAAAATGATGAAAATTTAACCATCAAGCCCGGGATGACATTGGAAACGGAGTTCATCAACTAATGTCTATTGAAGTTCGGGCAGAACATATATCCAAAACGCTAAATACGACCGTGGCTTTGACAGGGGTGAGCACCGTTTTTGAAGCCGGTATCGTGCACGGCGTTGTGGGCCCGAACGGAGCCGGAAAAACCACGTTATTACGATTGATTAAAGGGCTGTTAAAACCTGACGAAGGTACCTTTGAATTTATCTATCATGGCAAGGTATGTCCGGCGCAAGAGGCCATAAGCCGTATAGGATATTTCCCGCAAGAACCAAGTTTATATCCCGATTTAAGCGTGTGGGAACATTTGGAATTTTTCCGCGATTTATACGATTTGAACGAATCTGATTTTCGTAAACGGGCAGAAGAGTTATTAGCCGCTACGGGAATGGCCCCTTTTAAGGACCGTCCGGCCGGAAAATTGTCGGGGGGGATGTATAAAAAATTAGGACTTATGTGTGTGCTGTTAAACCATCCCGCACTTTTGTTGTTAGATGAACCGACTATCGGGGTAGATCCCGTTTCCCGCCAAGAGTTATGGGATATTGTTTATAATGTGGCGGGCCCGGAAATGACCGTTATTTTAAGCACGTCTTATATGGATGAGGCCGAGCGGTGCGCCAAAGTGCATGTATTGCAAGATGGAAAACTGCTTGCTGACGGGCAACCGCAAAGTGTCATGGAAAATTTACACGTTACGAATTTTGCAGAACTATTTTTGAAACATGAATGATACGATTATACAAGTAAAAAATCTTGTCATTTGGCTTTTTAGGCGCTAACGGGGCCGGCAAAACAACCACCATCCGCACTTTGTGCGGTATTTTAAATCCGACTTCCGGGCAAGTGTTTGTAAACGGAACAGATGTGGCCGCTTCTACCGCGGTGCTCAAACCGCATATCGGGTATATGTCCCAAAAATTCACACTCTATCCGGATTTGACCGTGCCGGAGAATATGGATATCGCGGGGAGTTTGTATGAACTGACGCGTACGCAAATTCTTAATCGTACGGAAGAACTGTTTCAATTTATCGGGCTTACGGATATTCCCAAAGGGCCCGTGCGGCAACTTTCGGGCGGTACTAAACAGATGATTGCGTTGGCGGCCTCTATTTTGCACGATCCGGAACTTATCTTTTTAGACGAGCCGACAGCCGGTACTTCCCCGCAAACGCGTCGGGCATTTTGGGAACTGATCCGCCGTCTGTCTTCGCAAGGTAAAACGATATTTGTTACCACCCACTATATGGACGAGGCCGAGTACTGCCACCGCATTGTGCTTATGGAACGGGGGCATATTTTGGCGACAGATACCCCCGACAATTTAAAGAAGACCTATTTTCCGCAAAAACCCATAGAACTTACTTTTACGCAAGGTAATCAACAAATTATCTCTCAAGAAATGCGTAGTTTATCTTTGGGAGAGGTATCTGTTTTCGGTAGTAAATTACGTGTAAATGTTACAGATAACACGGCATTTGAAAAATATTGCCAACAGCATCGTGCCGATTTTACCACGCGCGCGGTAGACCCTACGCTTGATGACGTGTTTTTAAAAGCCATATCGGGAGCGAAATGAACACCTTAGTTAAACACATTATGGCCATTGCCAGTAAAGAAGCCAAACATATCAAGCGGGATATTTTCACACTGTCCGTTGCGTTGGTGCTTCCGATGGTGTTTGTGGTATTTTTCGGGTTTGTGATTAACTTGGACTATCACCATATTCCGCTTACCGTGCGAGACAATGACCAGAGCCATACCTCGCGCGAACTTTTAACACAAGCCAGCGCAGCCGGATATTTTGACATTATTTCCGCACATGCTCCGGCAGAAGCGGATTCGCAACTCCAACAAAACCATATGCGCGGGCTGCTGATTATCCCGCCCGGATTTCACACCGCCTTTACAAATGGAGAGATCGCTCGCGCGCAACTTTTGATAGACGGTACAGACAATACCATGGCCGCTTTAGCCACTACCTATATGCAAGGTATTGTGCAAGCCACCCAACAATCCCTTTTATCTTCGCACGAGCCGCCTTCTGCGGCTATCCGTACGCGTTATTTGTTTAACCCGGAACTGAATAGCCGTTGGTTTATTGTTCCGGCATTGAGTACCGTTATCATTGGATTTCTGGCTATTATTTTAACGGCCCTAACCGTAGCGCGGGAGTGGGAAAACGGCTCTATGGAACTGTTGCTTTCTACGCCGCTACGTCCGCTGGAGATTGTAGTCGGAAAGTTGTTACCGTATTTTCTGCTTACCTTCTTTGATGTACTGCTTGTATTTGCACTGGCACTATTGGTGTTTCATATTCCGTTCCGCGGTAGTTTTATACTCTATTTAACGGCTTGTTTGTTTTATATTATGGGAGCGCTGGCGCTGGGGCTGCTTATATCGGTAATGACGCGCCAACAACAATCTGCTATTCAGTTTGGCTTTGCCATAGGGTTACTTCCTTCTTTTATGTTTTCGGGATTTATTTTCCCTATTGAAAATATGCCCGCCTTCTTTCAATATGTAACTATGTTATTCCCGCAACGGTGGTTTTTACAAATCAGCCGTGCGTTGTTTTTAAGCGGAGCGGGAATAAGCGGACTCATTATTCCTTTTATTGCATTATTCCTGTTTATGACAGGGATGATTACGCTGGCCGTACGAAACTTTAAAACGGATGTGGAGCCATGATACACAAACGCATTGTAAGAGGGCTAATTCGCAAAGAATTTGTTCAAATCTTCCGTGATCCCAAAATGATTGTGGCTATCTTTTTTGTTCCGATAGTCCAATTAACCATGTTCGGGCTTGCCTTAACCAGTGAAGTAAAAAATATAGAAATGGTTGTTGTCAGCAAGCCATCTGCCATCGCGCGGGAAATTCAAGCGCGAGCGGTGGCTTCCCGTTGGTTTAAGCAAGTACGCCACGTAGACGGAACCAATGTATTTGATCCCGCCACGTTACTTACTACTTATAAAGCAGAAGCGGTATTGGTGGCCCCCGAGCAAGGGTTTGAATATGCCTTAGAGCGGCAAAATAAACCTATTCAACTACTTATCAATGCTACCAACGCCCAACGTGCACAACAGGTAAATGCTTATGTTAGCCAAATTTTAGCGCGCGTAGCAGCCAGCCACGGGTATTTGCTGGGTGAACAAACGCGCCTTGTATTAGATACACGCATTTTGTTTAACCCGCAAATGAGCACAGCGGCTTTTATGGTGCCGGCCCTTCTTGTCATGACCAGTTTTATTATTTTAATGATTGTAGGGAGTATGGCCATTACCAAAGAAAAAGAAATGGGAACCATGGAAAAATTGATCTCCTCTCCGGCCTCTACGGCAGATATTTTGTTAGGCAAAGTGCTACCGTACTTTTTTATCGGTATAGGGGTAGTGACATTGATGCTATGTATAGGAGTTCTGGGATTTGGTATTGCCTATCGGGGAACTGTTTGGCAATTTTTTCTTAATGGTATTGCATTGGCTGCTTGCGCCCTGTCCGTAGCCACGCTTATTAGCACCATTGCCAACACCCAGCAACAAGCCATGATGGGCGGTGTATTGATATTGCTACCCGCTATTTTGCTGTCCGGCGTGTTTTTCCCGGTGGCAAACATCCCGCAAGAGTTCCGGTGGTTATGTTACTTAAATCCGCTGATGTATGCCTGTACCAATTTCCGCAATATCATCTTAAAAGGCGGCGATTATTTGTTCTTCTGGCAATACTTCAGTGTTTTGCTGGGGATGGCACTTGTTTTGGCCGCCACTGCTTATAAAAATTTCAAAGCCAAGTTAAATTAGAAATTCTTTTTCTGCCGAGCGCGTGCCCTTTGATAAAAATAAGTAAGTTGATACATAAAAATGCACGCTCCCCCGATCCTGGGGAAACGTGCGGATATACGTTATAGCGTTTGGTTGGGTTGAGTTATTGTTGGACTCTATGGTTGGTGCCCGGATTGACTGCACAATACACGGTAAATGTTCTTGTATAGTAAATGCCCATAGTTAAGGCCACCAGGGTTTCATCAATCCAATTATTATTTGTGGTCATCTTAACAATTTTTCCGTTGGGGCAAATTTCGGAAAAATCGTGGTTGTGTTTCCGGCCCATACCCCAGAAGAAAAAATGGTCTCTTTCCGAGTATTTCTGAACATTTGTGTAGCTGTTCGCTTTTTTATCTATGATAAATTGTGAGTTGGTACAACCACACAAAATACCGGCACATAAAATGGCAAATAAAATAAATGATTTTTGTTTTTTCATAGATTATTTCCTTTCTTGTTTGAGTTCTTTCTTCATTTCAATTATACACAATATTAAGAAAACAATAAAACAAATCCATATTAGGTAGTAGGTATATAAATTTACATTTACCAGCGCATTTGTTAAATTGGGGAAGGCCGACAAAGCAATCGGAATCAGTAACACAATGAAAAAGAGGTCTGCAAAAGAAACTGCTTTTCGTATCATGTGCGCCAAATTTTTACCTTTTGACACGAGAGATTTTTCTATTATTTTGCTGTATTCAACGATGATATAATAGCCGGACATAAATGAAAAAAGTCCGGAGATGTTGTAAAGCATTTCTTTTTGATTTTCTTTTTGCGCCATCATGCTCCATATCGCCAAAATTATAGCTATGACGATTAGCCATCCGGCCAAGCGCAAGGTTTTTGATTTTTTTTCCAGGGAAAAAATAGCCAACGTAACAAAATGCATTGTTAATATGTAAAAAGCGATATAAGAGGCCTCAAAATAATTTGACAGGTAAGGGTACATCGGTTGAATTACGTCTTCCGCCAACCAGCCAATTCCGCAGAAAATATATCCTACAAGCAAATAACGAATACTTAAATAGAGATTTTGCATAGGGCAACTTATTGGATTACACGACGAGGTTTATTGTAATAAAATATGTGCTACGAGTCAACATAAGGCCGGATGTACTATGAACTGCGGATGCGGATTTTAATGCGGTTACTTTTTAGGGGGTTACGGTTCACTGTGCTGCCAAATTCTGCTCGATACCACGACGAGCCAGTCCTTATTCGATCCCATATTTCTTATACAAAAACTACTGAAAATGCTTAAAATTTAAGGTTTTTTTGATAAAAAACAGATTGTAATTATTTTTTGGTCGTTATAATGATAGAATCTACATTGTCTGTATTTAGAAAAACATTGACAAAAATAATTAATTTTGATACAATATAAAATAGTTAATTTATCAAATTCTATGATGATTTCTAAGTTCTGATACCTACAAAATCATTCCGTATGATTATCTAATCTAAGAAAATTCTTGAACTAATTTCTGAAATTGCTATACTATAAGTTGATGCTTGTAGATAGATTAACTCAAAAAGAAGCCTTAAAGGAGAAAAACTATGCCAAGAGAAGCCAGAGTAGAAAGTTTGATAGCGCTTATGGAGAGCTCTATGTCTCCTAAAACATTAGAAATATTAAACTCTTGCAAAAAGAAAAAGGCTGATACTACTAACCTTCGTGTTTTCTACTCAGAAGGGGGAACGCTTCATGCCGAATTATAATGATATTGAGCGAGAAATTATACAAGCTCAAAAAGGCGCTCCTGATACTATTAGAAGAAAGTATTTAAAAGAGCTCGCAAATTATCTACAAGCCGATGTTTTATTATATGCCGCTTCCACTGATAAACCCTTGCCGATACAATTAACCCCTTCGTTATCAATTAATGAAGAGGATATCACATCATTTATGACTGGAGTAAATGGGTTAAATCCACAAAAAGATGAATCTCGAAAATTATTTCTAATAATTCACAGTCATGGGGGGTCTTTAGAGGCTACCGAACAAATAGTCTCTTACTTGAGAGCCAAATATAAAACTATTATAGCTATTGTCCCTAGAACGGCAATGTCAGCTGCCACATTGTTGTGTTGTGCTTGTGATAAAATTATTATGGGAAAACAATCCGCTATCGGCCCAATTGATCCTCAAATTAATGGAATACCTGCTCATGCCATTTTGAAAGAATTCAATCGTGCCGAGGAAGATGTTGCAATACATCCAGAATCTGCACCTATTTGGTTGGAAAGAATAAAAAATTTGCCGTTTGGAATTTTAACTTTATGTGAAGCAACGAATCGTCTGTCAAAGGAGAAAGCGGAATCGTGGTTGCAAGCATTTATGCTTAGAAATGATAATGATGGAGCCAAAAAAGCTAAAGAAATTTCCGAATGGCTTGGAAGTTTTCAAAACCATAAAACCCATGGACATCCGATTTCTGCAATTGAAGCTACCAAAGCAGGTCTAAAGATAGAAAATTTAGAAGATGATAATACCTTACAAGAACTGGTATTGTCGCTCTTTCATGCAACAATGGTTACTTTTGCTCGGACAAATTGCATCAAAATGTTAGAGAATCAAAATGGTAAAGGAAGGTATTTGATGGTTAACTTATAAATAAAATATTTATTTACAACCAAACTACCACGGGCATTCTCGCGTGGTTTTTACTTTGCACGTTTTCAAAAACTTTTGATTCTTGTCCACTATTAAAATTCTATTTCCCTATCAAATCCCCAAAATCCAGGCGATATGGAAGGAAATGTCCCTAGTAATCTTGCTAGGGTTTTTATTTTGTAAGGGTTTTCCTATACTTTTCGCCCCAAGTAGCCATGGCATCTAGTACAGGTTTGAGAGATTGTCCTGTCTTACTTAGGGCATATTCCACCCGTGGCGGTACTTCGGCATATACTTTGCGTGTAATTAGGCGGTCTTCTTCTAGCATGCGCAGATTATCCGTAAGCACTTTTTGAGAGCACCCCATACTCTTTTTAAGCATACCAAAACGTTTTGTACCTGTCAGTAAATCCCGTATAATGAGCACTTTCCATTTGTTTCCAATTACCTGTAATAAAAGCCCCACAGGACAAGGGGACATATTCTTGCGTGTTATCATAGTTTTATTATATCTTTTTGTGTCCAATAGTTTCTAATAAGTACCTATATTACAAAATAGTGCCTACTTTACAAAAAGAACTATTTTGTGTTTTAATAAAAGTATCTTAATTTAGAGGAGCTATTTATGGCGAATTATAAAAAGACGGAAGTAGGGAATTTATCGGAAGTAGCAACAAAATATGAAAATGGAAAAGCTTTTTTGCACGATGTATTGGGTTTAACAGGTTGTGAAATTTCTGTTAGTTCTATGCCTGCCGGGATAAAACTTCCGTTTAATCACAAACACAAACAAAATGAAGAAGTATATATTTTCTTAAAAGGAAATGGGGTAATGACCCTAGACACAGAAGCGGTAACGGTTACAGAAGGATCATGTGTGCGTGTATCACCGACAGTTGTTCGCACAATGGAAGCTAAAACCGATATGCAGTACATTTGTGTCCAAGCCAAAGAAGGTTCTTTAGTTCAATTTGGAATGGGTGATGCGGAGCTGTGTTAATTTTCTAATCCAGGATAGGCCCTCTGATGATTACACCAATCAGAGGGCTTTTTAGTGTCCAAACTCTGTCCATTCTCCGTATAGCTTATTTGCTTAATCTTGCTTATTTGTCTTAAAGATATGGCAGAAATATGGCAGAATCATTTTCTGCCATTTTTCTGCCGAGCGTTTGTATAGCTTACGTTGCTTATGTTGCTTATGTTGCTTAAATTATAG
Organism: Candidatus Avelusimicrobium caledoniensis; assembly: GCF_902756455.1. Classification (NCBI taxonomy): domain Bacteria; kingdom Pseudomonadati; phylum Elusimicrobiota; class Elusimicrobia; order Elusimicrobiales; family Elusimicrobiaceae; genus Candidatus Avelusimicrobium; species Candidatus Avelusimicrobium caledoniensis. Next base: position 110,852 of record NZ_CACVRB010000004.1, read on the forward strand.
TGTCCACAAGTATGTAGGCATAATAAAAGCCATGAACAGCGATCTTAGCAATAGGGGCGGCTTTTTAGTCGCCTATACGCAATATGTGCTACAATACCTTTAAGTAGGAACAAAAGGGAGAATCATATATGCGTAAAATACTAGGGCTATCCGTTTTATTACTCCTGCCTATTTGTATGTGGGCGGCAAATAATCCTGCAGATAAAGTGCAATACTTCCAAGCAGGAGACGAGAGATATTACAAAGAGGACGTTGTAGTCCCCAAAGTAAGCGACCCCGTAGATGCGGATCCAAGCGATGCGGTGGACGTGGGTGGCGGTACGAAAGGCACAAAAGTAAATAAGCCCAAGACCCAAGCCGTTGTCCCTGCACAAAGAGTCCCTACCAATGTAACCCCTACTAATAACCCCAAGGAAGTGCAATTACAAGGTGGGGCCAAAGTGGTTACTCCGCACAATTCTTCCCCGAAGGTCGCTATGCCTAAAGGTAAGCCGATGCCTATGATTGGGGAAACCCAAGATACCAAAGACGTAAAACCCGCTCCAAAACCCGTAGAGCCAAAAGTTGTCACTCCTACGCAACCCAAAGAGCAAAAATTAACCCCACAAGAGGTAAAGAAAGTAGCACCCGTACAAGAGCCCAAAGCTACAACCCCTGCTACTCAAGAGGGAAAATATGCTAGACCAAAGAAGGTGCATTTAAAAGATTATGAAGTAGAATTCTTTTGCGATAGAAATGGGAAGTCCGTAAAGTGTACGGAAGCGGAATGGAATAAAGAGCAAGAAGCCAAGAAAGCCCCAAAGCCTGCTAAAGCTACCAAACCTACTCGAACGGGTAAAGGTAGTACTTCCGTAAAGGTTTCTACTCCCACAGGGCCGACTTATCCCTGCAGAACCGCTTAAATACGGGATTAAGACCAAATGCGTACCCTTGCCTGGGAAGACCACTTGTGAAGAAGAAAAGACGGAAACAAAGCCCACGAATAAGTTGGCAGGTTATAAACCTAGTGCGGATGTGCAATTACCGGAAGCCACTTTACCTGCCGGAGTTAAACCTACTGCCACCCCTGCCAAACAAGGAACCGCAAAGTTAGATAAGGTAGATACTCCTAAACGTGCAGATTTCCGTACAGAGATTAAAGTAAAGGATACAGGTGCTAGAAAGAACTTGTTAGAGGGATATGCTGTCTCTGCTAATAGTGGTGTGGAAATACCCGAGGCTAGTTTACCCACGGAAGCGGAAATGGACGAACAAGATGCCAGAGCAAGAGCGGCCATGGAAACGGAACAATTATTAGCCGAGATAGAATACAAAAAAGCCCAAGCTGCTGCCCAACAAGCTAAAGCGCAAGCGCAAGCCGCACAAGCCGCAAAGCAACAGCAACAAAATGCCACCAATTTGACTTGTTCTTACATGGGTACATACTTTAGAGGGAACACCTGTAAGTATTGTGTGAACCATAAACCCAGTAACTCTATGGAATGTAACCAATGCTGTCAATCTTTCGGTCGTCCGTTAATGCAACCCGCAAGCTATAGTGCTTTCTCATCGGGGGGCAGACCTGCAGGTTGTTTATGCAGATTTGGTCCGACGTCCGGATATAACTTTTAATTTTACAAGGAGAGGATATGAAAAAACTTAATCTACTAATTTTAGTTTCCTTATTGTGTGCAGGGTTCGCACAGGCGCAAGATGCCGACGACCCCGAACTCCAAGCCCTTATTAAAACGTATAAGGCGATGAAGGCCCAGCAAAATGCTACACCTAAAGCCGAGGACCCCAAAGTGCGTTATGAAAAAGCCTTAATACAGGCCGCTAGAGCGGGGAATGCCTCGCAAGTACGTGGGCTTTTGGAAGCAGGGATAGACCCTAACATTACGGATGAACACGGCAATACTCCCCTAATGATGGCTGCCAATCGTGGAGATTTAGCTTCTGTGGATATGTTACTCTACGCAGGGGCAGATGTGAATGCTAAAGGCAGAGATGGAGTAACACCTCTTTTAGCTGGTTTATCAGCAGTAGGGAAAAACGGTGGGGCTGTAACTTTCCGTATTTTGAAAGAGAAACCAGATGTTAATGCCATTTATGGTTCAAGCGCAAATACATATTGTACTGCTCTTTTTATTGCAGTAGAGCAAGATAATTTCAAGGTAGTAGAAGCACTCATTAAACAAGGTGCAGATGTAAACCGATATGTAGGCCACGCCACTCCGCTACAGAAAGCTCTTCAAAAGAAATTTGACACTGATGGCAAAATTACCGAACTCTTACTTAAAGCAGGTGCGGACCCTTGGCGTGGGCTTGTGCAAAAGAAAACTTACTATAGTCCTCTAACATTTGCACAAAATAGTGGGAGTAAAGTTAAAATAAAACTCATAAAAGATGCACAGACCGTTACTAAAGCACAACGGGAAAAAGATAACAAACTCCTCAAAGCCGTCAAAAAAGGAAAAGTAGAACAGGTGCGACAACTATTAGCCGAAGGAGCAAACCCTAATGCGTATGCGGAAATCCACGAAGGTTGGGAGTCAGGTTATACTGCTTTAATGTATGCAGATAATTTAGAGATAGCTCAAATGCTATTAGACGCAGGAGCAGATGTGAATGCGGTAGACCAAGTTGGCTGGACCGCCTTGATGTGGGCGTGGAAACCCAAACAATTAGAGAAAGTGAAATGGCTGATTGCACATGGGGCTGATGTAAACCACAACCTTGCTAAGCAAACGCCACTAACTTTGGCTATAAATGCGGATTATTATTGGGAACGTGTCGAAGCATTGTTAAATGCGGGTGCGGATGTGAACTTGCGAGACGGAAAAGGATACGGGCCGTTATTCTATGCTAAATTAAATGACAATAAAAAGGTGGAAGAAGAATTGCTCAAACGTCATGCTACCTTAACCAAAAAAGAAAGCGAAGACATCATTGAGGCTATTGCCGAGAAATCACGCCAAGCCCAAGCAGCCGCCAATAGTGATGGCGAAAGTTTAGGTAAAACATTCTTGAAAGGTCTTGTGGATACAGGGATGTCAACTCTGCAATATGCCATAGACAACGGGAAATTTTAAGGAGAG
>NZ_CACVRB010000005.1:0-60577 GCF_902756455.1 Candidatus Avelusimicrobium caledoniensis
TTTTTCTCTCGCTCGTCATCCCGCAGAGTTTCTATGCGGGATATAGCGAGAGAAAAAATAAAACTTGACATCGTTTTTTTTTTTGCTACATTTTATTTGATGATATAAAGGAGGTTGTATGAAAAACAAGCAAGCATTTACGTTGATTGAATTATTAGTAGTAGTTTTAATCATCGGCATTTTAGCGGCGGTGGCTGTTCCGCAATATCAAAAAGCAGTTTGGAAAAGCCGCTATGCGACGATGAAAAATTTAACAAACAGTATTGCACAAGCTCAAGAAGTGTATTATTTGGCTAATGGTGGTTATGCTCCCACATTTTCCGAACTGTCTATTGCGGTGGGAGATTCCGAAACAGACACCCAAAATTATGCTTGGGGGTATTGCACCATAGAAAGACATTTGGTCTATTGCCACAATAATGACATCAATATGGAATATCAAATATATTATGATCATGCTACGAATGCTTCTTATCAAGGCGTTCGCCAGTGTGTGGCGGGCGGTGCACATAATTTATCTTCTGTGCAAAGCCGGATATGTATCAGTGAAACAGGACATACAGCAGAATATTCAACTGCAAATTGGACCGTTTGGAACTATTAAAAATACCGACATATAAAACCCCCGGTGTATTTACCGGGGGTTTTCAAATTTACTTCTTTTTATTTTTCTACGTTAAAACTGCGGCTTGCGCTGTGTGCGCCATATTCGGGCGCGTACATAGACTGTACTTGCGCCGGGAGCGCGTGCAGTTGCCCACTTACCGTCGGGCGTAACGTGTAGCGCAGTGTAACCGTGCCGCGCGGGAGCCAATTGATAAAGAAGTGCGTGGCACTGTCTTTTACTTCGCGGTAGAAGCTGATGTTTTGATATGTCCAACCGCTAAGCAGTTCATCGCTCTCAAACCCGGCGGGTTTGGGGTCGTCCAACATTACATATTCAAATGCGCTGTCCGTATCCAGCGTGAGGTGTACTTCTATTTCATCGCCTACACGTACGATATCGGTGTTAGTTAGCGGACGCAGTTTCGTTTCGTTACCGTCCTTGACACGTAAGAAATACGCCCGACTGACGTTAATCACACCCTTGGGCGAAGTATTTACATCATGCGCGCGGTACACCGCATTAAGCGACGCAAAGTCCGTTTGGGGGCTTTCTTTCGTAATTTCAGCCCGGTACGTTTCCGGCGTTACCTGCGCGCCCGTGCGGACAAATTGCAAATCTTCCGTCCAATCTAACGGCTCAAATTTTATCGCTTTTGTTTCGCCTGCCCAGTTGAGTTGATAATTAGACGGTTGCGATAAAGCCCCTTGCGCTTGCATTACGTTTAGCACGGTAAACACGGCTTGTGTAGCGGCTTTGGTATTAGTCCAATCATTGACCTGACGGTTGAACAACAGCCATTGGAGCATCGGCGCAATTTTGTCTGATTGCGGGCGCATTTCTAATAGCGTTCGCAACGTAACCGTTTGCGTGGAAAGCGTATCGTTGTACCAAAGCCAACTTTGCGCTTCCGGCGCAAAATACGCACCCGTCAACGGATCTTGTTTGAGGCGCGAAAGCACGAGGTCCAAATACGCATTGGCTTTGACGTCGTCGCCCAAACGGTGATAGACGGCCGCGGCATAAATTTGCCCAAGCGGCGTCATAAACGCTTTTTGCGTGTCGGCGTAATCTATCCAACGCTTGATGTAGGGTTTGGCGGTGCTCATTTCCGGCCACGTCTGCGGGAAAGCAGACAAGGTGTACGCCGCATATAACGCAAACGCAACCGTTCGCGCCGATCCGTTTTCATCTTGCTTGAGCTGTTTTTCAATTTGCGGCACGATATAGCGCAACGCTTTTTTGGCGGGTGCCTCTGCAATTTTGGCTTGATACGCTAATGCTTCGCCAAAGGATTGCAACGCATAAAGCGTGAGGTAATTATCGTCGGGCCCTCCTGCAAACCACGTAAACGCACCGCTTGTGTTTTGCAACTTGGTAATGTTTTTAAGTTCTTTCTCCAGTTGCGCGGCTACTATTTTATCGTCAAACAAGTTAATAATATCGGTTTGTTTGGCCACGCGTCCTTGCGCTTGACGCAACCACGGCGTTTGCTCTAATAGTTGCAAACGTAACGGGTCGTTTTCGTTCCAAGATGCCGTGCGCCCGGTGCGTTTTGGCAACTTTTTAACGGCTTCTTTTAATTGCGGATACGTCGTATAAAATTGGTGTACTACCGTTAAAGGCACGTAACGGTTTAGCGAGGATACCAAGTCTTTATACGGCGACGAAAGCAAATTGGGCATAGAGTTAATAACCGATAACGCCAAACTCGGGTTGAGTGTTAAGGCGGTTAGTTCCACGTCTGTGGCGGGAACGGTTTTTAATTCACTTAGCTCCAACGTGTTCAGCCCGTTTTTTAGGGCGGTGTGTACACTTGCCAGTAGCCGCATTTTGCCGGGCAACACGGGGAGTGTTTTTTGTTCGCCGTCACTTTGCGTTCCTGCGCGGACGATCGCCGTTATTTGGTACAAGTCCGGGCGGGAAGGAGCGGTAATTTCCCAGTTGACAAACTGGGTTGTGTTAGGCGGCAATACAACGGTTTTTTCCGCTTCGGTAATGCCAAAATCAGCCAGTACGTTTTGGTCGTTTTGCGTGACCGACAGCGTTACCCGGGCCGTCATTTTTTTAGCCGATTGGTTGGTTAGGGCCGCTTGAATAACACCGTGGTCTTGTTCGCGGTAAAAGCGCGGTAACTGCAAGCGTAACATTAAATCTTTGCGCGAGAGTACCGAGCCGTTAAACGCACCGAATAACCCGTTTGGTGTGAGCGCAAAGCCAAACAAATTCCACGTAGTCAGCGTTTGCGGCAACGTAAATTGAAGAACCGCTTTGCCTCCGCTAAGCGCAAGTGAGGGGTTGAAATACGCCGTTTCCGAAAAATCGGTACGGATCATAGACGTATCGGGAGATGTCGTTTCCTTCGCTCCTTTAACCGCCTCGGCTGTGTCAAAAGCACCGTCAAAAGTAGCTTTTTCTTCCATAGCCATATCTTGCATGGCCGCGTTACGCATGACAGCTGTATCGGCTTTAGCCATGGCCATCATGGGAGCCGCGCCGAAAGATAAACTTTTGCGCCCAAAGCCGCGGGTCATCATTTGTAAATTAAGCGTAGGTAGCGGCAATAAAGAGAATTTGTCCGAAGAGAATTTATGATCAGACGGTTTGTAATACGCCGTAGTGGCCGGGCCTTGGCGACTGGCGGCAAGATCGGCTGTGTTTGTGTGTTGGGTGTAGAGTTGGTTAAACTCTAAAGACGGTTTGTTGGGGGCATAGTAATCTAACGATTTATCGTAAACAGTTACATTGACTAGTCCGTTGACAGCTGAGTCGGTAGCATCTTTGACGCGCAACGTCCAATTTATTTTTTGACCGGGTAAAACGGTATCCGGCGTGTTGACGCGCACGTCTAATTGTTTGTTATCAAACGGTACTTGCACGGACGCAGTAGCATTGTGAAACACATAATCGCTTGCGCCAAACCAACGTAACGCCAAGCCGCCCCGGTGATTTTGCGTAACAGGCAACGTGAAAATTTCCGCGCCGCCTTGCAATAAAGTACGGTAAGTTAAGAATTGGTTTTCTTGGTAAATTTCCACGCGTTTGGTCCCTGCCAAATTGCCGGCACCTATCAGCATGCGCATCTTATCGCCGGGATAATAGGTGGCGTGTTGGGGCAGCGCTACATCCGGTAATTTTAAGGATGATTTTTCTTCCGCTACCACAAAGACCATGCTTTGTTTGGCGGCTTTTTCGCTACTAAGTGTTAAGCGGTATACGCCTTCGGGCAAGGCGGGCAGTTGCACCGTTTGCGCGCCCGGTTTTTGAAAGGAAAGCGTTTGCGTTTGTACAATAGTGGTTTGGGCGAAGTCTTTATAAGATTCGTCCAGCGTGTTAGCGGTGCAATTATAACAACGGAGGTCGCCGGAGGTGGGTTGGCGGTCTTCCAAACGGGCGATTTGCAGGTTAAGTTTGCCCGTAACACTTTTCCCTTCCACGTCGGTTAAATCAATTTCGGCAAGTTCCGCTGTTTTACTTGCATCGTAGAAACCTTGCGTAAATTGCACACGCAATAAATGCGGGTGCGCGCTTATTTTATACGTGCGCGACGAAGAAATCGTGCGTCCGCTTTCATCAAAGACGTTGGCCTCTAGTTCGTAACGGGCAAATTCTTCATCTTCATTTTGGCGGGTGGGGGTAAATTCAACGGTAAAGCGGCCGTTAGAGTCGGTAGAGGTTTGGCCTTGTGAAATAATTTTTTCTTCGTTATTAAAAGGCCGTACCCACCACCAGTAAAACGGCGGCAAATAATTTTTGCGCTTGAGCGTGTAGGTTACTTTGGCTTTTTCTAACGGCGTGCCCATATAGTACCGGGCTGTGCCGGAAAGTGCCGCTTTTTTGCCATATTCCAAGGGGTGTTTTGGTTCATCTAAAATAAGTTCGTAGTCGGGGCGTTTATATTCTTCTACACGAAAAGCGTGATAGGCGTGATACGTTCTCCCGTCGGTATTTAAGGAAACATTGATGGAATAAGTACCCAGTAAATTATTTTCCGGCACGGTAAATTCGGCTTGTGCCGTGCCCAGTGCATTAGCGCGCGGACTGGCCGAAAAGACCGATTTACCGTTCGGGTCGGTTATTTGAAATTTAACGGTTTTATCTCCCAATGTTTTTAGACCGCGCGGTAAGCGTTCTAATGCTTGTGCGGATAAAAGCACTTTTTGCCCGGGGCGGTAAATAGGCCGGTCGGTTTGGGCAAAGAGTTGGACGGGGGCGTTGTTGTAAAAATGGAAATACAACCGATTAGCCGCAAAAGCGGTGGACGGGCCTTGGGTGGCTAATACATCTAAGGAGTACCCCGTATTTTGCACGTTTTCTTTGGGCGATACCGTCACCGAACGCACAACGTCAAATGTGCCGTCTTGCGAGGTGGTGGCATTCTCACGTGCGCCGTTCCAATCGGTAATTAGTTGTAAAGAAGTGGCGGATTGCGGCAGTCCGGTTTTTAAATCTACGGCGTAGATATGGAAAAGCGGCGCACGTAAAGTTTTGGCCGGAGCGGTGCGTTGGGCTACGTAGTCGGCCGGGTCCGCCTGCAAAGCGGCGGTGGCAAAGACAGCTAAATCGGTAGCGTTGACAACCCAACCGTAAACGGAATCTTTCTTAACATCAAAATCCGGCTGCACGGATAATAATACGACGTAAAATCCTTCGTCTAATACCGGCAACGTCAACTCGCCTTGTTGCGCTTTGCCGACTTCTTCGTAAGTAACCTGAACCGATTTTTCATACCGCGGGGTGCGGCTTAAAAAGGTGGGGATGTCTTGCGAATCTAAATGGGTAACTTGCCCCCATGAATTGACGGTGCGGCGGTTGTAGTGGGCCCGGTATAATTGGGTCAGCTCTTCAAACGTAGTCGGATATACCCGTGCATATACGCGGTGTAAATTTTGGCCCGAAAAAGGTAATACCGGTTTTTGGCGGTTAAACGGTTTGTCGCTTTGGATGGAAAGTTCCACGCGGGTAATGCGTTCTGCCAGTTCGGCGCATTGTTGGGTGTAGTACGACGGGGTTAATTGCTGTTTGGCATATTCACAAATTTCCAGCGATTGCGGAAATTGTTTTTGGTCGTAGCGCAAACGGGCCAGTTCCAACGCTGCGTAACTTCGCCCGTAACTTATATTGGAAGTATGGGTGGCATAATTTTTAAGCCGGTTCCACCACGAGGTCTTAGGCGTTGTTTTGCCGGATAAAAGTTGTAATTGGTCCGCCGCAAATTGGCGGGCTTTTTCTTCGTTTTCCAACACAAAAGCCGTACTATTTAACGGTTGGAGCAATTGGTCCACCGCCCAAAACAGGCGGGCATTGTGGCGGTTGTTTCCTTCGGCGTTAGCGGCGGCGGCCAGTAATTGCGAAATCAGTAACGCGGTAGGTTTATGTTCGCCTTCTTTGAGCCGTGCGTGACCTCCTAAATAAGACGGGTGCGCCGGATCTAGCGGAGTCACAGCAAGCGTGCTGTTTTGTTGTAAATATTGGCGCCATTGGGAAACGGTAAAATCAAATAAGGTAGGAATTTTTTGGGTATCGGTATTAGTGAGTTGCAAAATCAGATTTTCCTGCTCAATGGGGCTGACGAGCAGGGTATCCCGCAAGGCCCATAGTTGGCGAAAATCGCGGTCTATTTGTGCCTGCCATTCTTTGCGGGTCCACTGGTTTTTATCGGAGGTATCGTCGGTTGACTCAATTTGGGTAGCGTTTAAAATCGGACGGTACACGCCGGAAACTTGTTGGGCCATGTGGATGCGGTAGAGCAAAAAACGGGCTTTCCAAAGCGGGTCTTGGGGTAGCGGATAGTCGTATAAAGAGACAGCGGCATTTAAAAATTCGCCTAAACTGTAACTGCACGCGGCGGCGCGTAACTGGGCGTGATAAAGGTCCGTTCCGGTAGCAGAAGGTATAATTTTTTCGTATTGAGTTTTGGCGGTTGCGAAGTCACTTTCTTGGTAGGCCTTATCGGCGGCCGACAGCGTTTGGGCGTTTAGTCCAAACGGGAAAAATAACAATAACGCAAAAGAAATGATTTTTTTCATAACAACTCTCCTTATTCAAATTGTAGCAAAAAAGCCATCCCCGTTTGACGGAAGAAATAGGCAAAAAACCGCCTACTGAAAATTTTACTTGACATCGTTTTTTTTTTTGATAGTTTTTAATTAGGCCGACTTTGTGCGGCCGATACATTTGGCCTAATCGGATAAGACCGCTCTCTCATGGGGTGTATCCGAATAGTCCCCGGTGGCAAGTAACTGGGATTAGCTGCTTGCCGCCGGGTTGTAAAAGAGTTTATTTGGGAGTATTTATTATGTCCGATAATTATGTTGAACATCTTGTGGGGCGTTGGATTTTTAGAAAACAAATCCAACAAAATCGCTCGTGTAAAATTTTGGTCATTTTGCACTTGTATTATGAGCATGCTTGGCCAACTATCAAAAAATATTTACGAAATTTGAGCCCATATACGTATGACTTGATGGTTACATATATACCTGAACAGACAAATGTGAAAGTGCTAGCTAACATTAAGAAATTTAAGTTGAACACCTGTTTTTTCCCTTGTGAAAATAAAGGATGGGATGTTGCCCCTTTTTGGGGAGTTCTTTCAACAATAGATTTATCCAAATACGATATTGTCTATAAGTTGCACACCAAAGGAACGAAACGTAAGTTTATTTTTATTTATAATCAAATCTTTAAAAAGAAGGATTGGTTTTATAATCTTTTTAACGGTATTTTAGGTGGTTTTTCCGTGCATACCGCTATCCAACACCTTTATACTAATCCGCAAGTGGGGATCGTGGCGGCAGAGAATTTAATTGTCTGTGACCCTAAACATAAACAAGCATTTACCAAAACGTATGCTAAACGATGGCACATTGATATAAATCCTCGGTATCATTTTGTGGCGGGGACTTGTTTTGCTATGAAAGCTTCGTTATTGCAACAAGTAAAAAAATGGCCGATTGTCGCGGACGATTTTGTGCCAACGGAAAGAGGACAGTTTTCCTCGGCGCATGCGCTAGAGCGGTTATTGTGTGCTTTTATTGAACCTTTGGGATATCAGTTCTTTGGACAAAAGACAGCGCACCCGCGTTATGGGTGCAAGCTAAAATATTGCCAAAAATATACTGCCTTGCGTTTGTTGGAAGATAAACGCGTTCACGTAGATTATGAATTTTTTTATAAAAACTTAGAAGGGCGACTAATACTTTATGAAATTAAAAAGCTTTCTTTAGGAAAAATCAGGCGGGAGTGGAACGGAAAAATTTTAGAGTTGCAACATACTCACGCATATCAGTATTTAGAGGGGCATATGCAACAATACAATGATTATTGTATAGAGAACAAAAGATTATCTGGTTTTTCTATGTCCTCCCAACGGTTTGGGGCCTTAATTCTTTCTTTACAAACAGGTTATGACGAAACATATATGCCTGTTGTACGCGCGGAGGATTACGTGTTGTGTGACGGCCAACACAGATGTTGCTGGTTATTAAAAAAATACGGGCCGGACTATGTAATACCTGCCCTATGTATTACCAATGCTTCTAATCTGCGTTTGGAAAAAAAGATAAGACTTTTTATTAAAAAACAGTGGAAGAAATATTTTAATATGTTTTGTAGCAACTAATTTTTTTGGCGGGTGCACCACTTAATGACCAGGGGATAGAGGGCTACGATGTAAATAACAATGCAGCTTTGTGTGCAAAATCGGCCCCAATATTCGCCCAACCACACAATAAAGGGCGCACGCAGGTGGGTAATCATGAAACATAATGGTATCATTCCGATAAATGCCAAGAAAATACCTTTGATATTAAATCCGGTTTCTTTAAAGTTTATCCACCGTTTTTCAATGTAGCGCGCTACACAATAGGCGGCAAATTCTCCGATGTGGTGGTAACCGTCGTTTATCATCTTGGTAGGATCTACTATCAGTTTTCCATCCACGTAGTCCATCGGATAAGGTTTAAAGGTAATGTAGAGCAGAGCCAACGCACAAAATACAAGGCCGCCCAACAAACATTTATTTTCATACTCGGGGTGGTGCATTACCCACGCGGTGGCTACCAAAGCCAATACACCCAAAATGAAACCCACGCCGACGTCTTGTGGCGTATGAACCCCCAAATAATTACGGGAAAAACCTGTGACTAAAACAGCCAGTACACATAGGACGGAAAGCCAACGGGTTGTTTTCTTATTCCAAAAACAAACAGCCAATCCACCATAAATGGGGGTGGCACCCATCACATGCCCGCTGGGGAAAGAATATCCGGTGGCCGTCTTGGTAGCGTTATTGGCAGGGATAATGCGCGCATCGCGTATCCACGGGCGGTAAGCACACACGGATAACTTCACTACGGCATTAAGTGCTAGTGACAAGTAAGTAGCGCAGATTATATATAGTCCGTTGCGTTTACTTAAACACCAGTACATAAACACGGGTAACAAAAGTAAATAGGTTATTGCAAAAAGAGAAACGCCTTCCAAAAACGGCGTCCATGCGTCGTGGATACCATTGCGGAAGTTTTGCAAAAATAATAAATAACTGATGTCCACTTGTTTATCCCGCTACATTTGTTCCGGCGCGCTTACGCCGATAAATTCCAACCCTTTTTTGATGCGTTCGGCTACCCGTCCGCAAATAAATAAGCGCGAGAGGGTCAAGTCCGGGTGTTGTTTGTCTACCACGCGGCACGTGTCGTAGAACGCATGAAATAAGCCCGCCAGTTCAATTAGGTACGTCGTCAAATGATGTGGGCTTAAGTCGGCTACGCAGTTGCGCAGGACTTGTTTAAACCAAATCAGTTTAAGCAGCAAAGCGCGCTCTTGCGGGGCTAGCGGCGTTGTAATTCCGTCGTAGCGGGTAAAACCTTGCTCTTGCGCGGCTTTGAAAATGGAGTGGATGCGCGCATGTACGTATTGCACGTAAAACACGGGGTTTTCGTTGGTTTGTTTTTTAGCCAGGTCCATATCAAAAATCATGTGGGCATTGGGCGTGCGGCTGGCGAAGAAGAAACGGCACGCATCGGTTCCTACGTCGTCCATAAGTTCGCGCAAAGTAATAAAATGACCGGCGCGTTTGGACATTTTGACTTGTTCGCCGTGTTCGGTAAGGTGCACCAGTTGGTGAATAATCGGCACAAACGATTTTTCGTCATGTCCCAGCGCATGTACGGCGGCTTTCATACGCGGCACATAACCGTGGTGGTCTGCTCCTAAAATATCTACGAGCGTGGTATATCCGCGGTCGTATTTATTTTTATGGTAAGCAATATCAGCCATAAAATACGTCGGACGTCCGTCTTTGCGCACGAGTACGCGGTCTTTGTCATCTTGTGCTTCTTGGTCTTTTGTGGAGCCAAACCATACCGCATCTTCTTTTTTATACGTGTATCCTTGTTTGGTTAAATCTTGCAAGGCAGATTGCACCGCGTTAGATTGGTGCAAGTCCGACTCGCGGAACCAACGCGTGAAATCTACGTGAAAATCTTTCATATCTCGTTGTTGGGTCTTGATGAGCTCTTCCATGGCCCAACGTCCATATTCTTTTTCGGGTAAATCGGCGGGGATGCGTTTAGCCAGTTCCACTAAATACGAGCCGTGATATCCGTTTTCCGGCGGCTCTTTGCCTTCTTTGCGGGCCTTTAGCGATACGGCTAACAGTTCGGCTTGGTTACCGGCATCGTTAACGTAATACTCGCTGTCGCACGAATAGCCCAGTGCGCGGTGAATTTTCACTAAGCTGTCGCCCAAGCTGGCTCCGCGTCCGCTGGCTACGTGTAAGGGGCCCGTCGGGTTGGCGGAAACAAATTCAATCAAAATGTTTTGGCGGGAATTTTCATGGCGCGGGTCTTTGATGCGGCGGTCGGAAGCAATTTTAATCACAAACGCATCTTCCAACGTCACGTTAATAAACCCGGGGGGAACGGCCACGGCTTGTTTAATAGCTGTCAGCTCACAGAGTAACGCACTGGCTTCTTTGGCAATTTCCAGCGGGTTTTTGTGCATTTTTTTGGCAACCGATAACGCCCAATTAAGCGAAATGTCGGCCCCGGTATGGGCGGGGGCAACGGCAAAATCTACTTCCGGGAGTTCAAATCCTTTGAAATAGTCTGCACGGGAAAGTTTTAAATGAATATCCTGTTTAAGTTTTTCTAACATAGTTTATTTCTTCTTCGTAGTTTTTTTAGCTACCGTTTTTTTGGTAGCAGTCTTTTTAGTAGTGGTTTTCTTCTTCGGTGTAGCTTTTTTAACCGTTGCTTTTGGGGTAGTTTTCTTTTTGGCGGCAGTTTTTTTAGCCGTTGTTTTTTTGACCGTTTTTTTGACGGGTTTAGTAAAGTCCACTTCTTTGCCGAAGCTGAAGATTTTATCCAAGGCATAAAAATCACGTGCTTCTTGCGTCATGATATGGGCTAAAAAACTGCCGTAATCGCTTACGCGCCAGAGATTGCTTTCGCGGCCGTCGCGGTTTAATTTATAAACGCCTTGTTCTTTAAGTTTTTTGCTGATTTCTTCTTCCACGGCGTCTAAGTGAGGTTTAGACGTAGCCGTAACAATCAAAATAAATTCACACAAAGACGAAAGACCGCACAAGTCAATCACTTTGATATTTTCGGCTTTTTTATCATCGGCCAACCGGGCGGCCAAACAAACCAGTTCTTTTGTGTTCATAATTGTTCCTCTTAAATGGTGCTCCTTTTAGTCTAGCATTTTTTGACGGGAGTTTGCGTAGGTTAAAGCGGCATTTTAAAGTCTTTACCCAAAATAATGCGCGTATCGCAAATGACATTGGGGGACGACCCCGCGCGAATTTCGCCCGTAATGCCGATGGCATTACCCAGTTGTTTTAAGGCAACGGGTTGGCCGGAGTAATTTTCTATCCATGAAGTTTCTTGGATAGAGGGGTAATTGTCGTATTGCAATACGTCTACGCGCAAGAGTTCTTTGGTGTTTTGCTCGCGCAAGTACTGGGTAAGCTCCAACGCAAGCCCCTTGCGGCCGGATGCGTTTAATACCTCTACGATAATTGGGCGGTCTTGCAGGGCCAAGGGAGCGCGGTCCGGGGAGGAAATGTCCTCACTAAGCGGGAGTGAAACCTTTTTCTTTTTGGAAGATTTTTGCGGCAACCGTACGATAAAATCGTTGGTTTCCAGTTGGGTAAGCTCCATGGCTAAAAAGGCAAATTCCGCTACCGACAAATTGGTCCGCCGATCGTGCAATGCCGATAAATAAGCTCCGGCCGCATACACGGTGAGTAACGGATTGTAGCGCCATTTGGAAAGCACGCGTTTGAAATCTTCCCAAAAGGCAGCGCGATCCGTTTGGACCGGTTCAAAGTATTTAAGCGGTAACTGGGGGGAAATGCGGTCGGCTTCCAATGCTTTTTGGATTCGTTCTTTAGGATCTTTGAAATGTTTTTTTTCGGATAAAACGCGCACTTCGGCTTTACGGGTGGAAGGCGTATATGTAACAAACATCGCCGGACTGGTGAGCAAGGTAATTTCCAACGGGGTCTTATCGTGCGCGGCTGTGTATTGTACGATGTGAGAGCGGTTTTGTATGTACGCACTCCACCCCAACGCGCCCACTAATATTGCGAGTAAAATTCGTTCAATTATTTTCCTTGCTTGACCAGGTGATTCCATAAATCAATTCCTAACGGGCAGAGCCATTTTTGCGAATCAATCGTAAAAAGCAGTTTTCGGTTGGCGGCATACCAAAGGGCTTTGTCCAAATCTTGCATGGCTAAATTGCGGATGAGAAAAGCGTCTTTATACTTGCGGTCCTTGGACGAAATATCCGCCACAAATAAGATTTTAGACAGCGTGCTCATGCTTAAACTGCCCAGTGTATGTTCCGCTACGGCCCGGATGACTTGCGGATCTTTGACACCGAAGGTATGTTTGGCCAACCACGCCGATACAAAACTGTGCAGTAAACTGGGCTCTTGACGGCAGATATCCTCAAAAAACGGTACTTTAATTTTGTGGGTCCGGCAAAAGCGGATCAGTTCTTCGCCGGAGAAACCTTTGCCCGCGTCATGCAAAATGCCCGCACGCACGGCCGTTTCCACATTGACGTCGTAAATATCGCTTAGTGCGGCTGCCATTTCGGCCACTTTACACGAGTGCAAATAGCGGTTGGGTTTTAAATGTGCTTTGAGCCACTCGTGAATATCCAAACCGTAGAGTTGGTGTTTATAAATCGTTTGGGCAATTTGCGGCGGGACGGTATCGGGGATATTCCCACACGATAAAATGTGCGCGCGCACGCGGCTGGAAGATAATTTAGGGAAAAACCCGGGCAAGAAAATATGTTTAAAATTAGCTGGGTTTTCGTTATAGCCCTTGCGTTTTCCGGCGACAACGGTGGTGTTGTCAAAAATGACTTGCGGGTTTTTCCAGTTATGTACATCGTTCAGACAATCGGTACCGACCAGCAAATAAATTTCCGGGTTATCGTAGCGTTTCTGCAGGTAGTGTACCAGTTGGTAAGTATATGTTTTACCGCCTTGGCGCAGTTCATAATCGTCAAAAATGAGGTGCTTGCTCAGGCCGGCAAACGCCAACTTAAGCATTTTCATGCGCAAGCGAAACGGCGTGGGCGACTTGGCCTTAAACGGCGAGTGATACGCCGGGACGATGTGGGTTACATCGGGCGAAATTTTTTTAATGGCCCGGCGCAGTAGCGCCACGTGGCCTTTATGGACGGGATCAAAACTACCCCCAAAAACAAGTACCTTCATAACACCTCACTGGCTAATTGTTTGGCAAGCTCTTTGCCTTGCAAGAGCGAGCGTTCTATAAACGAATATTCCCACAAGCCGTACCGGCCCGCACAAAAGCAACCGTGCGATTGTAAATCGTTTAATATGCGTTGTACGGCAGGTGTGCGGTGTTTATCGTAAACGACATATGCACAGGGGAACGTCTGCCAAAACTCAACTAATTTTTCGTCGCTACCAGATATTATACCTTTTTGAACAAGTGCCCGGCGAATTTGTTGCGCACGCGTACGCGACGGACGTACCCGGCCGGGCAGTTCTACGTAGAGCGAATAACACCCTTTTCGCGCATTAGACACGGCGAAACTACTTTGCACTCCTACGCGGTAGAACGGGTCTTGTTTATCCGGAGTATATATCCAATGAAAAGACGGCGCTTTGCCTTTAAACGCTACGTGATACACGGTTACCGGTTGGCACGCTAATTGGCGTGAAAAGCGGGAAAGCCCGGCTTTGTCTTGAAGTAAATTTACAAATGCCGTAAGCGGCAACGTGTTGACTAAATAATCGTATGAAAAACTTTTGTTTCCGGCCCGTACGGTTTTGTTTTTTAAATCAATGTGCGTAACCGGGGTGCTTAGTTGCAAATTTTTTACACGCGCCGCAAGCGCGTACGCCAACGCGCCACAACCGCCCTGCTTGGGGTAATAAAATGACGCGTTGTAACCAAACGGTTTGGACGGCTTTTTAACAGCACTTTGTTTGATTTGCGCAGCAGACGGTACGGGAACAAACGGACCGCACCACTCGCAAGTCAGCTCGCGCGGCGCGCGTCCCCAAAGTTTAGTATTGTACGGACGCATAAACGCTTGGTAGATACCTTTGCCAAACGCACGCAAACAAAATTCTTCAAAATTACGGGGAGGTGTTTTTGCTGTGCGTTTGGCGGCCAATAATCCTTCCACACACGCGCGCCGCACGTCTGTCGGCAAAGCGTACAGGTGTGCTTGAAACGGAAACGGCACGCGGGAGTTTTTTGTATATATCCACGCGTTGCGTGGCAAACGGTGCAAATTCGTGCCCAACAGTTGCCGGACGAGTTTTTTGCCTTGCAACGTGTGTAAATGCAGTAAGTGTCCGCTGTAATCAAACGTAAAACCGTCTTTGTAAATACTGCGGCAAAGACCGCCGGGCTCGTTTTCTTTTTCCAATACAAGATAATCGCTATGTCCGGCCTGTTGCAAGTGATAGGCGGTGCTCAGCCCGGTGAGTCCGCCTCCTAAAATTAAACAGTTAACGTGCATGCGGGCCCCCGGTACGGAAAAGTCGGTAACCTAGTACAAGGGCCGCCAATATAACGCCCAGCAAAATAATTGCTGTGCACGCAGGCGGACAAAACGTAACGATAAATGCCAGTAGGTTGCCAATTAACGCTCCCAACGCAAAGGTACATACAAGCCGTTTATCCGTCCAACCGCGTGCCCGTAAGCGCAAGGCGGCGTGGTCGTTACTGCCTTTTAACGGGTTTTTGCCTTGCATGAGGCGCGCAAGCGTTACAAAAGAAATATCGGCTATTGGTACAAATACGATGAGAAGCGGAGCTAAAAAGCCCCAGTTAGACAGGTGGCTGTATCCTGTTCCCAAGCACAGTGCGGCAATCAAAAAACCGAGTAGATTAGACCCGCTGTCACCCAGAAAAAGTTTGTGTGTGCGGGAAAAATTAAACGGTAAAAATGCCACGCACGCGCCTAATAAAGAGAGAGCTGCAAAATTGACATAAATAAATTCAGACGGCAGTGCGATCAGCGCAAGCCCCAACGTGCATACAATCGCTTGTGAGGTACAAAGCCCGTCCACAATATCTAATAAATTAAATGCGTTGGTAAGCCCGACTACCCACAAAAACGTAAGCGGATAAGCAAGCCACGGCGAAGGAAAAACGCGTATCACAATACCGTAGTAAATTAAACAAGCCGTAGCGGCCATTTGCAAGAGCAGTTTTGTCCAGACGCTAAGCCCTTGCGGTTTGCGTAAATCATCACACAGGCCCATCACAAAAATCAGCGCACCGCCCAAAATAATACCGCGCAAACTGTGCAAAGTCCCCGTCGGAAATTGCGTGCATATCCGAATCAGTATCAATGTAGCACACAGCCCCGCAAAAATACCGCAACCGCCTAAAACGGGCACATCGTGTGCGTGGGTTTTAAGTCCGCCGGGTTTGTCTACTAAGCGCAAAGCGCACGTGCGCGCCAGTAGCGGCAGAGCGGCACGCGTACACGCAAACGACGCACAAAACGTAAAGAGATAAAGGACAAATCTACCCATAATATCTATAATATCATAATAAGGAGAGCGATATGTTCAAACAAATTTCAATTTTTTGTGTGGCCGTATTTTTAGGTGCGTGTGCGGGGGGGCAAATTAAACAAGTGCCGCCTCAAGTGCACGCGACGAAGAAAGTAGATTTTTTTGTGGGAGGTGCTACGCGCGCCGCCTTTAAAGTAGTAGGCACGATGAACGATATGGGCTTAGAGGGCGTATTGGTGGCCCAAAAAATCGGCGATGAAGAATTTGAAGTGTCCGTGATGACGGCGGGTGCATACCGCGTGATGCAAGCCACCGTTACTCCGGCGGGGATCGCGTACCGCTATTTATTCAAAGATGCTGACACGTCTTTTGTGCGCGGACGAATCAACCAGTTTTTAAATTTGTTGTTGGCAGACGTGGGTGTATACCGACGCTACCGGACAGAAACCAATACACTTACCGTAACATATAAAAATAAAAAAGCGTCGGTGCGGCTGATGTATAAGCCCTCGCAAACATACCCGTATGCGGCTCAAACAATTACCACGCTAAACACCGCCGATTTGTTTTACAGCGAGTATGCCCCGGCTAATGACAGCGGTAGTATGCAAGTACCGCATGAGCTGATCTACAAGGACGGTAATATAGAAGTTTTGCTTACCCTAATTAGTTTGAAATAATTAACTTGTTTCGTGTTAAAAGGATCTTTTGAAAAATTATTTAGCCGAAGTCTCTGAACGAATCACTTGGCCGGTAGAAACGTTGACATCGTAGAAAAATATTTTTTTGGCAGCAAGGCCGTTTGCGTCAGATTCTATGTGAATGCGCAAAATATCGTTGGGTTGTAATTCAAAAAATTCTTCTAAATGTTCCGGGTCGGTTAGTTCCTGCGCGCTGACCGAGCCGATTTTTTCGGCATTGCGTATTAAACTTACCGATAAAATCCGTTCCTCCGGGCGTAATACCGCTACCGGGTGTGCGGCGGCTTTTAAAATAAGATTTTGCTCACGGTGGGTGGTGCCTAACATTTCATCCACAAGCGGCATAATCAGAGAAATAGGGGCTACCCAATGGATATCCGGCAGTGTTTCGTTTTCTTTTTTAACGGGTTGGGTAAGAGAGAATAAAGAGGTGTTTTGTATTTTATCTTCTTGCACAAAGCCCACATATATACCGACTACTTGACCGTTTGCCGTAACGGGGGAACCGCACATGCCGGTAGTGGCCCTCTCGTTAGAATTGCGTAAAATAAGACGGTATATGCTGGAAAATAATACTTCTTCTTTGGCAAAATGCAACGGCTGATCGGCCGCAAAACCGGATATACTGGCACTTTGTCCTACTTGCGGCAGGGTGGCACTCATCGGTAAGGGTTGCACATACGGACGGGCCTGAGACGGAATTTCAAAGACGGCTACATCCGTGCCAAAAATGTTGCTGAGCCGAAAGTTAGCAATCGGTAAAGTTAAAAATTCGCCGTTCTCTTTGGCAAAACGGGCAAATGGCAAGTGGGTAAAGGGGGGGACCTCTTGTCCTGCGGCGCGCAAGCGTTCCAACCGTTGCCGGTCCTCTAACCGGGCGGAGTTATACATGACGTGCCCGGCTGTAACGCCGAAGAGGTGTCCGTCTACTTCTACGGCAAAGGCCGAAGCCGGAAAAGCCGAATCTTCATGACGCTGTATGCGAAAAACTCCCGCCGCATTTGTTAGCGAAGAAAAGTTAAACTGTATCGGTGAGGGAGTGTCCGGGGCCGGCCGGAAGAAAGCGCGGAGTTTGGTTTGTAACAGTTGGTTGGAAATTTGCGAAAGTTGGCTGAGTTGCCGGGCATTAAATGCTTGCCGGGTAACTGCTTTTTGCAGCGCAGCTACTTGCCCTTGTGCGTGTGCAAAAGGGATACATAACAACAAGAAAAAAATTGAAAAATAAACTCGCATTAAATTCATTATATTTAATTTTCCCTTTTTAAGATAAGTGCCATTATAGCCGGATAGATACTTAACAAAATTATTTTTACCGCCAGCCCGTCGCCAAACGCTTTGCACAATACGACGGTTGCCGTGCCAAGCACCACAAGCGCGGCCAGTTTTTTATACTCGTACGGAATCGGATAGACGCGGCGCGTAAAGCAAAACAGCGCCAATGCCATGGCCCCGTAACTAAGTGCCACCGCCCAACCAGCTCCCAAAATGCCCAGGTGCGGCACTAATGTCAAATTGGTGCTAATGCTGACGAGTGCCCCAAGCAAGGTAATCCACAACAGCACGCGCGTTTTTTTGGTAAGCACCGGGCCAATCATAAAATTGACGTAAAGTCCGTAGCAAAAATATCCGCTTAACACGAGCGGAATTACAGGAAGTCCGCTCCAATACGCAGGCGCAATTAGGTGGAAAGAGCCAAACAAATTACTTTGGATAATATCGGGCATTAAGAAGATTAAACCCAGTAATACCCACCCGGCAATCGCCACGAAAAACGAGAACACGCGCGCGAACGTATCTTTGGCATCATCGTCTTTGGCGTGGGCGAGGAAAAACGGCCGCCATGCTTGATCAAACATGGAAACAATCAGCATCATAAACACGCCGATTTTAAAGTTGGCCTGATAAATACCCACTTGCGCCGGCCCTGCCAAATGCACCAAAATCGGTTTGTCAATCACGCTGACAAATAAGCTGGCTAGCCCCGACGGTACAAACGGCCACGCAAACGTGAGTAATTCGCGCTCTAACTTACCGTCAAAGCGGAACGAAAAATTTTGTTTGAGTTCGCTGTACACCACGGGGGAAAGCAACAAAAGTGATGCTAAAGAAGCAAAAATGTTTGCCCACAAAATAGACGCGATCCCTTTGTGAAGTACGGCGATAAAATAGATGTTTCCAAGCACGTTTACGACGATAGAAGCCGTGCGCACGCCCGCAAAATACCATGCACGCCGCTCTAAGCGCAGTTTGGTAAACGGGATCATGTTAAGCACGTCTAAAAACAAAATGGCGGCGGCTAATTTCAGCAAATAGCCCTCTTCCGCCGGGATGCCGATAATACGCGCGGCGGCTCCGTTAAACAGCCAGAGTAACCCGCCCAGCACAAGGCCGTTGAGTAGGACCCCGTAGAAACATTGGCGAAAGACTTTATTTTTGTCGGTAGCGTCACTAGCAAAGCGCAAATAACTTTGGTCCATCCCAAATAAAAAGACCACGTTAAATAACGCAATAGCCGCAAAAATCGTGGCGATAATACCGTACTCGCCCGGCACTAAATAATACGTGTAAAACGGAACTAAACAAAAGTTGAGCAGTCGCGCCAGCACCGTAGAAGTGCCGTACACTAAAGTTTCTTTGCCAAGTCGTTTAATATCTTTTGCCATACGTAAAAAGCCCGCGCGCAGTTCAACACGCGCGGGCTGTTTTCTTATAGTTTTACAAACAAAATTTCCATCAGTTTTTTGAAGTTGATTTCTGCTTTTTTAGATTCGCGGATCGTCTGTTCGTGCGAGAGCGGTTTTTTCTCAATGCCGCAACCCATGTTGGTTACCACAGCCAGCCCCAACACTTTAATACCGCATTGGCGCGCCACTAATACTTCCGGCACGACGGACATGCCGACTACGCTAGCACCCCATTTTTTAAACATTTGAATTTCGCTGGGGGTTTCAAAGTTGGGACCCGTGACGGCGATATACACGCCTTCTTTGGCTTTTAGGCCAATTTTTTTACACGCGGCTAATGTGACTTTGCGCATGGTTTTGTCGTACGCTTCGGATAAATCAAAAAACATCGGCCCAAATTCCGGCTCGCGGCTGTTACCGATCAGCGGGTTGTTGCACATGAAATTGATGTGGTCTTTGAGTACGCATAACGAGCCGGGGGGGAGTTGTTTATCCATGGAGCCCACCGCGCCGGAGACGAGCAATTTTTCTACGCCTAACATTTTGAGCGTGCGCACGGAAATAGCAAACTCTTTCATTTGGTACCCTTCGTAAAAGTGGAAACGCCCTTGCATGACGACAATTTTTGTACCTTTATATTCGCCAAAAATTAAATTGCCCGCATGACCCGGCACGGTGCTTTGCAAAAAACCGGGAATCGTGGTGTACGGTACAATTACTTTTTTTTCTAACGGGGGAATGGCCCAACCTAAACCCGATCCGGCAATAAGACCGATTTGCGGTTTAAAATTTTTTGTTTTTTTGTTAATAAAGCTGACGGCTTTTTTAATTTGTGCTAGTTGCGGCATAGTTTCCTCCCAATTATAAAGTAGTTCTGGCGGGAATGAACGCATTTGGGATGTGTTCAATCGTGTCCGGCAGAATGCATATTACGTCAAATCTTATACTATCAAATTTTGGCGACTTTGCTTTGAGATATTGCATCGCGGCGCGTGTAATGCGTTGTTGTTTGGTGCGGGTAACGGCGGCCGCCGGGCCACCAAAAGCCGCAGAGGCGCGCGTCTTTACTTCTACAAAAACAAGGGTGTCTTTATGCCGGGCGACAATATCCAACTCGCCCCCGGCGGCCCTGAAATTGCGCGCCAAAATTTGATAACCTTGGCTACGTAAAAATCGGGCGGCTTGTTCTTCGCCTTCGTTTCCGGTTTGGCGGGTGTTCATAAAGGTAGTGCGGGTGCGTGTAAAATGTTTCGCACGGGCGCAAAAGAGGTGCGGTGTTCTTTGCACGGTCCTAACGCTTTGAGTGCTTGCATGTGTTTGGGGGTACCGTACCCTTTGTGTCCGGCAAAATTATAACCGGGATAAATTTTATCCAGTTCTGCCATGTAGCGGTCTCGCGTAACTTTGGCAATAATACTGGCCGCCGCAATGACAAGCGATTTGGCATCTCCGTCCACTACGGCTTGTTGGCGCATCTCTAAGCCGGCCGCAGTATATGGGCCGTCAATTAACGCGACGGCTTGCGGAATTTTTACAAATTTTTGGGCGGCGCGACGCATGGCTAAAAAGGTAGCTTGTAAAATGTTGAGTTGGTCAATTTCGGCCGCGGTAGCAAAACCGACGCCGTATAAAACTTCGCTATGGGTAAGTCGTTCAAACAGTTCGTTTCGTTTGGCGGCGGTTAGTTTTTTGCTGTCGTTTACGTCGGCAAAAGATGGGCCGAGTTCATCGGGTATATAACACGCACAGGCGACTACGGGCCCTGCCAAAGGGCCGCGCCCGGCTTCGTCAATGCCGATTAAAGAAGTAGCTTCCAAGTTACGTGCTTGGGTTTTGTCAAAATCAAACAAGGGTAGTGTCTGCATATTGTTATTATACCAATAATTGGACGGCGTGCCGCTTAAAGATAACCCGTTTGCCAGAAGCATATTTAGTCCTTTTGAGCCGTAGAATTTGTTTCGTTTGACATTCATAGTTTAGTGGCCTTGCGCGTAGGAAAAAAGGGCCAAAAGACCTAGGCGGCATCTGGGCCCTTTATATTAGTTGAAACGTTTTTCCGTCGTAAAAAAATTGTCTATTGACTTTGTTTTTTTTTTTGATTTAATTTTATTAAACAAAAATCAAATGGAGGAATTTTTTATGCAAAAAGAAAGATATTTTAAAGGTAGTTTAAGAGAAAATAAAAATAAACGTCATCCTGAACTTGATTCAGGATCTCACCTTGTTGCTGTTTTAGAGAGCGGTGAGATTCCGTATCAAGTACGGAATGACAAATTTATTTTTAACATCAAAGCATTTACTCTTATTGAACTGCTTGTTGTTGTTCTTATCATCGGCATACTCGCGGCGGTGGCGTTGCCGCAATACCAACAAGCGGTATTAAAATCGCGGGTGCAACCTTATATGACTCTTTTAAAAACACTAATTACCGCTAAGCATACCCATTATTTGGCGACGGGCCAATACACGTATGATGTTAATTTATTGGATGTAGAAATGCCTTCGTCTTGTTGGGAAACCGGTGGTGGGTCTGTGGGGCAATTATGGTCATGCGGAAAAGATTTTCATATTGATAATACAGGCGGTGGCATTATTTTTTATTATTGCCCGGGAAAGAACAGCACCCACGCGGAGTGTATGGAAAATAAAGAATTGCAATTTGCAGCCGCACAAACGATGGCGGGTTTTGGGTCTTGTGCCGGATATACTGAGCGGGGCAGAAATTTCTGTAAAAGTTTTAGGCAACTCTTTGCATCGTACTAACTTGGCAATTAAAACCCCCGCTTGCGTGGCGGGGTTTTTTATTGCAATTTTTGTGTCGTAAAAAATAAAACTTGACATCGTTTTTTTTTTTTGCTACATTTTATTAAATGAAACAAAGGAGGCGTTTTATGGAAAAAGAAAGTAAAAATATAAAAATGTCATTCCCGAGGCATGTTGTCGGGAATCTCAACCTCTTGGGGAACACAAAGAGAAGATCCCCGACAGAAACACTCGGGGATGACAAGCTTAATTTTATGGGTTTTACGCTCATTGAATTATTAGTGGTCGTGCTCATTATCGGCATTTTAGCGGCGGTGGCGTTGCCGCAGTACCAAAAAGCAGTTTGGAAATCGCGCAATGTGCAATTAAAAACGTTAGTTGCTACGGTGGGGCAAGCCCAACAGCGCTACTATTTAGCCAATGGGGAATATGCAAAGAACTTTGATGAGTTAGATATTGATATGCCGCTTCAACCGGCAACAAATATGCCTTGTCCAAATTCCACGGCCAGCGGTGGAACGGATGTCAAACGTAATGGGAAAGATTTTCAAATACTTATTACGGCCGGTTTTCAGATATTTGCATTATGGACGAGTGGATCTTATAAATGTGGAGGATTTACCTTTAATCCACAGTTAGAAAAAATGCGTTGTATTGAACTTGTAGGGAGTGATAGTGATAATAAATTTTGTGCCCAGGTGGAAAAAGCCACCTTTGATAGTGCCCCTACTTCTTATCGGTATTATGATTTGCCGTAAGAAAGGACATCATAAAACACCCCCGATGCTCGCCGTGGAGGCGAAAACGGGGGTGTTATTATGTGTACGTTAGACGGCTTAAATCTACGGAATAGAGTCCATAATTTGGCGTAGTTCTTCTTCGCTTTTATCGCGCACTTCTACCGTTTTTTCTTTGCCTTTGTTGCCTTTGACAATAATAATGCTTTCTTCTTTTACGTTAAAGAAATCAGCCAAAAAAGTTTTCATCATCGCGTTAGCCGGCTCGTCGTCTACTTTTTTGTTTTTAATTTTCACCCGTAGTACGCTACCGATGCGGCTAATTACTTCGTTACGTCCCGCGGTGGGGATTAAACGGACTTTAATAATCATACGGCGCTCCTTATCTCTCGGCAAATAATTTACTGCCGATTCGGGGCAGGGTAGAACCCGCCTCTATTGCAATTTCAAAATCTTCACTCATTCCCAGTGACAAGTAACGCTCTTGTCCGAGGGGGAAATCTTCGTCAAACGCTTCTTTTAGCGGCGCGAACAATGCTTTTAACTCTTGCGGTGTTGCGCCTTGCGGGGCAATAGCCATGTATCCGCAAACTTTTAAATTTGTAAAACTCCGCACTTGCCTGACCAATTCGCGTGCTTTTTCAAGCGGCAAACCCGATTGCGTTTCGCGCGTTGTTAATTTTACTTGCACCAACACCCGTAATGCCTTTTCAACGGGTACATGTTTGTCCAAAATCTCGGCGGTGGATAAATCGTCCAACGAGTCAATAAAATCAAAAAACGCAGCGGCTTTGGCCGCTTTATTATGCTGCAAATGACCGATTAAATGCTTGACGGTATCAAATGCGGCAAATTCGGGCCGTGTCCAACGGGATAACGCTTGCTGCAAACGCGATTCGCCCACGTGTTTAAGTAGCCCTCGTTTGAGCAAAAACAGCACATCCTCATCGGCGGCGTATTTCGTAACACCCAGGAGCGTTATTTCTTGCGGTTCTCGTCCGGCCCGCTTACACGCGCCCGACAGGGAGTCCTGTACTTCTTTAAAATTTTGAAGGAGTTGTTCTTCCCTGTTCATAAAAAGCTCTTGACATATTATACCAAAATTTACTTTAATACTTCATTTTTTTTTAGCAAACTGTATCGGAGCGGTGCTAAATTTCATAAAATATAATTATGCAAGCTGTTACCCGAAAAGGTATGTGGCTCGTGGCGGTAGCAAACGGGATTTTGCTATTTGGCTATGGGCTGTCGTTACCGTTTTTTACTATTTACTTAATCAGCCAACAACACCTGGCCCCTGCGATGGCGGGACTGGTGGTGGCACTAGCGGGGCTGTCTCGCTGTGTGTCCAGCGCGATATCGGGCGAACTCGCCGATGCGTTCGGACGCAAAAATGTGATGATGTGGGGGCTATTCTCCCAAATTATTGCGATGTTTTCGCTCGCGCTTTGCATTGAACTAAACGCACAAGCCGGGTGGATGCTGACGTGTTATTTCTTCACTACGTTTTTAGGGGCGTTCTTCCGTCCGGCGGCTAACGCATGGGTTACCGATCACACCACGCCTAAAGAGCGGGTGGAAGCGTTTGGGATGATCCGCATTGGGCTCAATATCGGCTGGGCATTAGGGCCGGCGGTGGGGGGCTTTTTGGTGCGTTACTCATACAGCGTGGCTTTTTATTTTACCGCGCTTTTGTACGCCACGACTATCTTATATTTAGGCCGGCTGATTAAAGACCGTACATCTAAAAAAGGCGCGCGCCGCCGCGCGCGTAAACCCAGTTTCGCTACCATGCTAAGCTCGCTAACCGATACCCGTTTGGCGCGCATTTGTTTATATGTGGTAATGATTACGGCGGTCAACTCGCAACTGGTGGTGGGACTTTCTATCCATTGTAAACAATACTTACAGATGCCGGAATATTTTATCGGGTGGTTTTTTACGATTAACGGGCTGGTTGTTATTTTACTCCAACAGGCGGCGTCTAAATGGATGTCCAAACACCGGCTTTCTACGGCGATGTTTTGGGGATGTATAGCGTATGCAGTGGGGTTTGGATCGGTCGGGTTTTTCAGTTCGTTTGCGCTGATTGCCGTGGGCGTATTTTTGGCAGGCGTGGGGGAACTGATCGTTTCCCCCGGCGAGCAAACCATGGTGTCTAATATCGCTTCACGCGAAACACGCGGGCGGTATTTGGGGCTTCTCATGGTGTTTTACAACATGGGATCTGCACTTGGTTTTTTTGTGGCCGGGTTGCTTGGCGATTGGGTGGCCCCGCATTATCTGCCCGGCCCGTGGTTGATTGTGGCATCGGTAGCGGTACTGGCCGGGATCGGGTTTTGGCGGATGCGTTACCAACTTACAGATGATGAAGACGGAAAACAGACTGCCCCTATCCCTATAAAAAAAGATACAATAACTTTACATTAACTTAGGAGGAATATAATGAGAGGACTTATTTTTTGTGTATTGACGTTTGTGTTAGGCGGCGTGTTAGGGCTGGGCTTAGAAAAATTAGCCGCCTTGTTGCCGGCTGAAATGGCCGGAGCCCTTACGCGCGTGTATGGCGTGGGCATTCACCCGCTAGCCGTGCATGTAACGATTTGCGGTATCATCGGGCTTGTGATTGGCTATTTGATTGTTTCGCGCTTTGTAAAAAAATAAGTATGTATATTGTGCTTGCCTCTAAGTCACCGCGGCGTATTGAACTGCTTAAACAATTGGGCGTTAAGTTTGACGTGATCCCTTCCCAATGTAAAGAAAAAAGCACCAAAAAACGCCCGGCCGCACGCGTAAAAGAATTGGCGTTGCAAAAAGCGTTTGACGTGGCCCGCAAATACCCAAATGCGGTGGTCATCGGCGCAGATACGCTTGTTTATTGTAAAGGTGAAATTATCGGCAAGCCCAAAGATAAGGAGGATGCGTTACGCATTTTGCGTAAGTTAAACGGTGCGTGGCAAAGCGTTTATACGGGCGTGTGCGTGCTGTGTTTAAGCGAGCAGAAAATGGTGTTTGGGCACGATGTGTCCAAGTGCAAAGCACGCAAATTGTCCGACGGGGAGCTCTTGCATTTGGCGGGTAAACACATGGACAAAGCCGGCGCGTATGCCGTGCAAGATAACGAAGATCCGTTTATAGAAAAAATCGTAGGCAGTAAAACCAACGTGGTGGGTTTTCCGGTAGAATTTTTTAACAAATTATTTAAGGAGTTTTTAGCATGACAACACAAATTGATTTACTCATTATCGGTGCCGGGCCTGCGGGATGCAGTGCGGCTATTTACGCCGTGCGCGCGGGTGTTAAAACCGTGATTGCCGGGGGAAGTGTGCCGGGCGGACAATTATTACAAACCAGTGAAATTGAAAATTACGCCGGTTTTGTAAACCCCGTCGGCGGTTTTGAAATGATGGACGCTATGCACAAACAATGCAAACGCTTGGGCGTAGAATTTACTTCTGACGAAGTAACAAAAATTGAAGGCGAACACCCGCCTTTTACCGTGACGTGTGCGGGGGGAAAAACATATCAGGCGACTAGCGTTATTATCGCTACGGGAGCCAAAGCGCGTTGGCTCAATTTGCCCGAAGAAGAAAAACTGCGCGGCAAAGGGGTATCGGCCTGCGCAACGTGCGACGGATTTTTTATGCGCGGCAAAGAGGTGTGCGTGGTGGGGGGCGGAAATACGGCGTTTGAAGATGCGCTTTTTCTCGCCCAATTTTGCCCGAAAGTGTATTTAGTTCACCGCCGCGAGGGTTTCCGCGCCGACCAAGTTACCGTAGAACAAGCGCGTAAAAACCCCAAAATTGAATTTGTATTAAATGTAGTGCCGGAGAAAATTTTAGGGGACGAATTTGTGACCGGGCTTCGCGTGAAAAACGTGCAGACGGGGGAAACGAAAGATCTAGCTGTTAGCGGCGTATTTGTCGCTATCGGGGCTGAGCCGCAAACGGCGTTTTTAAAAGACTCATTGGTGGCCCTGTCCGATACCGGGCTTGTACTGGCCGACGAGCGTACCCATACCACCATTGAGGGTATCTTCGCCGCCGGAGATTGTGCCGATAAACATTACCGCCAAGCGATCATTGCCGCCGGATCCGGTGCCAAAGCCGGTATTGAGGCGGCGGCTTTTATCAATAAACACCGCTAAATTAAAACTTTTTGAGCAAATAAGGCCCACGATACAAGTGGGCCTTTTGGCCCTTGTCCGGTTACATTTCTTTTGTAATAATAGAAAAGTAAGCTAGATACTTATTTAAAAAAGGAGTAGAACATGAATATTAAAAAAACGGTAGGCCTGGTATGTTGTGTATTAGGGCTTGCTAACTTGTCTTACGCCGGAGGGTGGCCGAAACTTAAACTATTTCGCCCTAAGACTTCCGGAAATCTTTTACCCGGCGTGCCCGGTCAGGGGTTTGCCCCCTTGTCCGTAGCCAATTTGGAATTAGGCCGTATGATGATACAACCGACGTTGCCCCAAATCGGCGGTACTGCGTATACCCGTCAAGTGGCGTTGGGGGACCGGATTTCCCAATTCGCTCCCAAAGTTTCGGAAAGATTGGTTGCCTCGCGCGTGCTTGCCAGCCAGTTCCCCGGTTTTGAAATGAACTTCTCCAAATCGTATGCGGCATTTAAAGAAAGCACCGATCTTTCGTGGACGCGGGAATTAACAGATATGTTAAAAACTGCCTACGGCTTGCAGGCGCAATTTGCCGGCAGTTTTGAAACTTCCTTGCAAAATGTAGTTTCTCTTGCGGACCGTGCGCCGTTTAGATGGCAAACCGCCTCGGTTGCTTTGGAAGATGCGTGGTACGGCGGTATGCAAAAAAAATCGGGTTTTTTTATCATTCGTGTCAAAGCACCGATTTTGCCGGAAGGAACAGATGTGCTGTTGTTAGATATGAAAAACCGCCAGTTTATCTCGCTTAGCAAGAGTATCTTTGAAGCGGAACGCCAAGCGGCGAAAGCGGCAGAAATTGTCCCGGAGGAACAGAAATAATAAGCAAACAGAAAAGGACAAGCCGATTGCGAATAAAGAGTTGAAAAGCGCAATTTTTAGATAAGTATTTAGAGCCCCCTTTTATGAAGGGGGCTTTTTTGTACCCGTGCTGGCCGCCCCCTAGGCGGCCTTCTTTTGCTAGCTTTTCTGAGGCCAGAAAAGCGGAGAGGGACTTTTCTGTATATATTTTTCTCTCGCTCGTCATCCCGCAGAGTTTCTATGCGGGATATAGCGAGAGAAAAAAATAAAACTTGACATCGTTTTTTTTTTTGCTACATTTTATTTGATGAAACAAAGGAGGTTGTATGAAGAACAACAACAAAGCATTTACGCTCATTGAGCTTTTAGTCGTTGTGTTAATCATCGGTATTTTAGCGGCGGTGGCGTTGCCGCAGTACGAAAAATCGGTAATGAAAAGCCGCTATTCTTCGCTGATGGCTTTGACCGATGCGCTGGCTCAGGCCGAAGAAACCTACTATATGGCAAATGGGGAATATACGCAAGACTTTGAGGCCTTGGCGGTGGAACTATCGGGCTGTACGCTTAGCGCGAGCAAAACCACCTGTACCTATCCGTGGGGAAAGTGTACGTTAGATAAATATAATGAACGTGTGGCGTGTGCAGATACCCAACGATTAAATAACGCGTATGCTATCTATTTCCCGCATGGGCCGCGGTTTCATGGTACGCATGGCTATCAAGTTTGCTTTTCTTTTTCGGCGAGTAAGAATGATAAATACGGTAAATTGTGCGAATCGGTGGGGGCCCAGTATTTTACCAAAGAGAACGACTGTACGGGGTGGGGGGCGTGTTTCGTCTATAAATTTTGATAGATAGCGTAGCTAACGATCACAACGGGTGGGGGGAGAAACAAAAAATTTTATAGTTCTTCCCCCTTTTTTAATACCTAATTTCCCCCTTTTCTTATGGGTCGTAATTCCTATTTTATGTGCTGGGAAGCCCTTTGCCGCTAACCTGTGTGTTTTCCCGAAAATCTTTTTAGTTCGCTAACGTGCATGTCTTTCTTTGCGTTCGTCCGGTTTGTGTGCTTGTTGTTACATATCCCTTATTTTATACCGGCTTTGGTTTTTACTTTTCTGTTTGGGGCCTATGATCTTAAATTAGGTCCGGTTACCCCCTGTTTTTATTGGAAAATGGGGGGAGTAGCCAAATTGACGAAAATACTTAAATTTTAAGGACTTTTAAAATCGCCTATTTTATTTTACCCCATATCCTAGGTACCCCCAAATCGTTCTGGGGCGTTTTAAGCGATTGGCCAAAAAATGCAAAATTAAGTTAAATTTTGCATTTTTTAATATGTAAAAATAGAGCTGTTTTTAAAACCGTAATTTTAAATTTTTTTGTAATTTTGCGCGGCTTGCTCAGTTCACTTTACTGCTAAAAAACAAAATCTATAAATTGTATAAGTTTAATAGAAAAAAGTTTTAAATATTATGTATAAAACGAAAAAATCAAATAATGAATATAGCTTGTTTTATTCTTCGTTTTTCCCTTAAATAATTAACATAATAAAAATTATCGTTAGTAAAATAAACCTGTCAAATAACCCTATTTTTCCCCCACTTAGCCCAGTTAAGCTGTGGAATTTGATTTGGCTGTTCTTAGGGTTATTAAAAATGGGGAAAAAGTTAAAAAATCTAATTTGACAACTTAGATTTGAATTTTAAAGGGGTTTCCCCCACGCCAAGTTTGAGGGGGCTAAAAATTGGCTAAAAGGGGGTATCAAAAAAAGCCAAAAAAGGCGGGGAAAATATTATCCGGTGGTACTAAAAAGGGCGTCAATAAGGGGTTCAAAAGTGCTGAAAAAGTCCCCCGGCGCAGATGCTAAAAAGGGGAATAAGCCGGGTATAAATCGGTTTTTTCTCCCCCCACATTGTAGAAGAAAATAAGGGCGCGTGGCCCGGGCCGGGTTTATAACAGCCCTTGGGCTTTCTTTTCGGCCAGTACAAAGGCGTGAGCCAGCCCTGCCGGGGTAAGCATATATAAGCGGCTGCGTTTGGCTCCTTGGCAGAGCAAAAAGCTAAGCTTTTGGGCCGGAGCCAGTAAGCGGTCTAGCCGCCCCGTTTCAAAGCCCGATTTGGCCAGCGCGCGGGAAAGCCACAGCGCGCTACACCCGTCTTTTTGCAATAGCTCCTTTCCCCCCGCCAGTAAAATCAGCGCGGCATCATCAGCGGATAAGTGAAATTTCCGTCGTAAATACAGGTTATCCCCCTCTTGGGTAAGCAGTTGTTCCCATACGCGTGTGGAAGAAAAGACAGGTTTATCGTCGGTAGCGGCAGCCCTCTGGGCTATTTTTTTCGTTTCGGACGCGTACGAGCCCGGAGCGGTGGCGTACATACGCGGGGTAAGCGTGCCGGATACGGACGTATCCTCTTGCGGGATCGTCCGCGCTGATGGGTCGGCCACAGGGCGCGCGGAAGAGGTTAGCGGTTTCTTTTTAACGAGGGCCAAAAAATAATCGCGTTGTTTTTCTACAAAATCTAATGAGCCCTCGGCCTCAAATTCTTCGCCGTTGGCGAACTTAAACCGGATTTTTTGATTCTTTCCCATGTCGTTCATAAAAAACGCTTCCTTTTTTGCAAAATGAGTTTTCCACACACGTTATCCACGCGGATAAGACATATAATAAAATTTTTTCTGTCTTATGTCAATATATGCTATTATATGTCTTTTTATGTCAAAAACTGGGGATAAGCTGCTTTCTCAGACGGTAAGCTTGGCAGGGGACGCAAAAAAACTTATGTCGGTTTGTCAAAAACAGGGGTATAGAATAGGGCAAAAAAATCTAATATAACAATTTGACTTAGATTTTTTGCCGCGTGGCGCGCACAAAATTTTGGGCAGATTTTGAAAATAAAAAGTTGGGGTAGCTCAGCTACCCCAAAATGCGGAAAAAGCGAAAATGCAAAATCAGGTGCGATTTTGCGGAGCAAGAATTAAGGCAGTGGCGCAAAATACGTGCCGCTTGCTCCAAAGATTTTTTTACAGTAATCCCCAGCTGGTTTATTAAACGTAAACCCGTTTCCGCCTCCGGTGTAGTGATTTTCAAGACAAAGTAGTTTATTAAGAGGAGTAGATGTCTTATCCGAATATACATGTCCCAACATATATATAAATCCCGCCCCCGCATACGGGCCGGAAATACGACCAACGGATATTCCGTATCCCTTTGCTTCATAATATAGTTGTAAACTCCAATCATTATTAGAAGCAACATCACATCCCCGGCTAGAGCCGGCAATCCAGATTTGGGAACCCGTCCACGGGATATCTACGGCGAGTTCATCAAATGTAGTAGCATATTCCCCGTTAGCCATGTGGTAGGCCTCTTGCGCGGCGGCTACGGTGCGAATCATGGCAAACGCTTGGGCGGCTTTACTTTTTTCTACCGCTTTTTGATACTGCGGCAATGCCACGGCGGCCAATATGCCGATAATGAGTACGACGACGAGTAGTTCTATTAACGTAAATGCTTGTTTGTTTTTCATATTGTTTGCTCCTTAAAGTATTTTTACTGCCCCTTTATTATCGTTTTTTTTTTTGATTTGTCAACTCCCTTGCCGGGGTGCTCGCCGCACGGGCAAAGAGGCCTAGGAACTCTGTTTGTGTTAGGTGTTATCTTCCGCAAAACGGGTTTGTATGCAAGTCTGCGAGTGCCGCGACGGGAAAAGTAGTAAAATAGAAATATGAAAAGTTTTTCCCCCACCTTGCTCGCGTGGTACAAAGCCAATAAACGCAGTTTACCGTTTAGGGATACGCACAATGCATATTTAATTTGGTTGTCTGAAATTATCTTCCAACAGACGCGTATTTCGCAAGGGCTTGCCTACTACGAGAAATTTGCCAAAAGGTTTCCCACCCCCGCAGCACTCGCCGCGGCGGATGAGGACGAAGTATTAAAACTTTGGCAAGGGCTGGGCTACTATTCGCGCGCGCGCAATTTGCACGCCGCCGCCAAAAGCATGAACGGAAAATTCCCCACCACCTACGACGGCGTGCGCGCCTTAAAAGGCGTGGGCGATTATACCGCCGCGGCGATATGTTCCATGGCGTACAATATGCCTTATGCCGTTGTAGACGGAAATGTGTACCGGGTACTTTCGCGCGTGTTCGGAATTAACACTCCCATTGATACTACCGAGGGGAAAAAAGAATTTACCGCATTGGCGCAACAATTATTGGATAAAAAATTGCCCGGCGATTTTAATCAAGCGATCATGGACTTTGGGGCCATGGTGTGCACGCCGCAAGCGCCTCAATGCTTATTATGCCCACTTAGTAAGGCGTGCGTGGCCCGACGGAAAAATTGCGCAGACAAATTGCCCGTTAAAGCGCAAAAAACAAAAGTGAGCGAGCGGTTTTTCCATTATATATACGTAGAACAGGGCGGCTATACGTGGCTGCACAAACGCGGCGCGG
Source organism: Candidatus Avelusimicrobium caledoniensis (assembly GCF_902756455.1). NCBI lineage: Bacteria > Pseudomonadati > Elusimicrobiota > Elusimicrobia > Elusimicrobiales > Elusimicrobiaceae > Candidatus Avelusimicrobium > Candidatus Avelusimicrobium caledoniensis. The sequence goes on from NZ_CACVRB010000005.1 coordinate 31,960, forward strand.
GCGATATTTGGCAAAATTTGTATGAACTCCCCCTCGTGGAAACAAGCAAGGGCGGCGTGCTAACCAAAAAGCCCGCGTGGTGCGGCCGTGCGACATTAACGCCCGTCGGCAGTTCCGTTAAACACATTTTATCGCACCGCATTATTTGGGCGCAATTATATAAGGTAAAACTCCCCCCCGCCGCTAAAGTGCCCGCGGAATTTTTACGTATCAAAAAATCTTCGTTGGAAAACTACGCCGTGCCGCGGCTCGTGCAAAAACTGTTGGAAAAAATTTAATCTTCCACGCCGGCGTCTTTGGCGATTTTTTTAAGCATATCGGCGGAAGATTTAAGAGCTAATGCCTCATGCCCGTCTAAAGAAATCGGCATTTGCAGTTCCACTCCGTTTTTACCCACCACGGCGGGCATGCTGAGTGTGATATCACTAATTCCGTATGCGCCGTGCATTAAATTGGATACGGGGAGCACCGATTTTTCGTCGCGCACAATGGCTTCGCAAATGCGCTTAACCGCCATGGCAATTCCGTAGTATGTGGCTTTTTTGCGTGTAATAATTTCGTACGCGCTTTGTTTGACTTCTTCGGCAATTTTCCGCATGTGTTCGTCGTGGTTGTGTACGCCGCGCAAACTGCAAAATTTATGTATCGGCACGCCCGCCACGTTGGCGGTGCTCCAAACGGCAATTTCGCTGTCGCCATGTTCCCCGACGATAAACGCGTGTACACTGCGGCTGTCTACACCTAAGCGGTTGCCTAAAATTTCACGCAGGCGGGCCGTGTCTAACACGGTGCCGGAGCCGATCACGCGGCTTTCGGGCAGTCCGCTTAGTTTTAATGCGGTATAAGTTAGAATATCCACGGGGTTGGCTACGACGAGTAAAATGCCTTTGTAATTGCGTTTTGTAATTTCCGGGATGATTTGCTTAAAAATACCGACGTTTTTTTGAACAAGGTCCAAGCGAGTTTCGCCCGGTTTTTGGTTGGCACCTGCCGTGATAATAATGATAGCGGCGTCTGTGATATCGTCGTACGTTCCGGCGTAAATTTTCATGGGGCGGGCGTACGCCTCGCCGTGGGAAATATCCATGGCTTCGCCTTCGGCTTTATTTTTGTCGCTGTCTAATAACACCATTTCGCTAAAAAGTCCGCTCTGCATCAGCGCAAACGCGCTTGCCGCGCCTACAAACCCACAGCCGATAACGGCTACTTTGCGGTCGTTTACGTCACAATTTGTCATAGATTTTTCCCCTTATTGTTGCCCCGCTATATCCCGGATTACAAATCTCCGGGATGACGAGCGGGGCGAGTAGTGTATCGTTATTATACGAAAAAAAACCCGCCTGTGTGGGCGGGTTTTTTGTACTACAAATTACGGCAAGTACTAAAACTTATACCCGAAGGTTAAGGCAACCATGTCGCTGCGGCCTTCGGAGTATTTCATGGGTGTACGATAATACTGTTCGCTTGCCGTACCCGTTAAATCTTTTCCAAAGATGTGGGCGTAGGCAAAGTCGGCACTCCAAGTATCAGTTTTATAACCAAACCCGGCACTGACGATATGACGGTCATCTACAGGAACGAGTGTGTCCATGGAGTGTTTGTTAATTGGTGATTTATCAAATACGTATCCCGCGCGCACGGCCCAATTCTGGTTGAGTTTATATTCCGTACCGAAATTCAAACGGAACGTATCTTTGTAGCGTTTTTTATTATGAATAGTCGGAGCGGCTTCATCCCCTTCCGTATATTCAATAACGATTTGGTCGTATGCACTCCAAAACGTACCTACGATACCGGCTTCCAATACCCAGTTATCCGTGGCACGGAACGAAACTCCCGTGGAAATACTGTCCGGTAAATTAATAGAACCGGATGCGGAAGAATGTCGGACGATCTCTTGGGTGGGATTCAACGGATTATAAATGGTGTTTCCGCTAGCGGTGTGAATGTAACCGTCTAAATTTTGTTTGACTTTGGAGCGGTACATAGCACCGATAGCCCATTTTTCGGCCCATTCAGGGCGATATGTTAAAGAAAAGTTACCCCCCCAACTAATACCGGTACCGTGAATTTCATAACTGTTGGCCGGAGTCATAACTTGAGAGTTTTGGGTAAAGTCAATCGTCATGGCTTCTAACCCCATGGCTACGGAAAGTTGATCATTGGCTTTTACGGCAATCGTCGGAGTAAAAGAGAAAGTTTCTAACTTAACTTTATAGGCCAACATGCTACCAATCCACGTTTCACGGTTTTTGTAGGTACCACCTAAACCATAGCGGGAAAAACCACCTAACCCAAACGAAACATCATCGCTCCATTTATGGGTAATGTAAAAATTAGGCAATAACCATGTATCTTTTTTAAGCGTACGTGATTCTTGTTGATGCGTTAACGGGTTGGTTATTGTCGTTTTCGCATGCGCTTGTACAGCGGTGATACCTGCTTGAATTTGCGTACCTTCCAATTCGGTAATGAGGGACGGGTTCGTCGCCAAAGAGGCCGGTTCGGCATCGTTAGCCATTACGGCTCCACCCATAGCGGTAGAGCGGCCACTGTATTCATACAGGGCAAATCCTGCACCGAAAGACATCTCGGTTAGCAAGAGAGAGCACATCATAACTACTAGTTTTTTCATATGTTTTCCTTATTATTTTTAATGAGAAAACACCCCTTTCATCTCTATACGAGCAGACAAAAAGGGCGTTTTATTGATTTTTACTTCTGAAGTTGTGAGATTTTATCTTTAGCGAGTGTGCCAAAGTAAGTTTTGGTGTGATTTTCCAAGAGGTATTTGTAGCTTTCCAAGGCGGCGGGTTTATCCCCGGCGAGCTCTTGGCTCATGGCTAAGGTCAAATATGCTTGCGGCAAAGCAAAGCTTTTGGAATTTTTTTCAATGAAATTTTTGGCTACGGTAATAGAGCCGCTGTAATCTTTGGCTCCTTGCAACGCGGCCGCTTGCGACAAGGCCGCTTCTGTGCGGACTGTTTCGTTGGAATTATCAGCCAGTTCCTTATATATAGTGGCGGCCTGAGCAAAATTTTCTTGTGCAAATAAGATGTTTGCTTTTAATAATTGCGCGTATGCGGCTGCCGGAGTGCCCTTAAAATCGTTGGCTAAATTATCCAGTTGCGTAAAAGCGGCCTCTTGTCCTTCGCTTAGAAACGCAATCTGGGCGTTGTAATAAGCGGCCCACGAATCTTCGGTTACTTTTTTACAATGGTTGACGTAGCAGGAAATTCCCGTAATAAGTAGAACGATAACTACTAACGTGACAAGCACTTGCTTGCGGTTTTGCTTACAAAAACGGACTGCGTTGGCTAAAAGGTCCGTCAAAAAATCTTTATTCTCCGCCGGGGCGGTAGTTTGTTTGTTCATATATATATTATAGTAAATTTAGCGCGTGTGCACACACTCGTCCAAATCTTCCTCGGTCAGTTGGCGGCACTCAATGTTGTTTTTCCGCAAAAAATAAATGCCCTCTTGGCTGCGGTCATACAAGTTTTTGAAGAACACTTTTTTAATGCCCGCGCTGACAATCACTTTAGCGCAATGCACACAAGGCGACCACGTTACGTAAATCGTTCCCCCTTGCGTGGCAATACCGTTTTTAGCGGCAAAGGAAATAGCGTTTTGTTCGGCGTGCAGTTCGTTATCAATGGAAAATTTACCGTGCAAATCGTAAAACGTGCGGCTGGCCATAAAGTCGGCTAGTGTGGGAAATTCGCTTTTATATTCTTTTTCGTAAAGTTCTTTAAAATAATCTTCACAATGTTGCTGGCCCGACGCCGTGCCGTTAAAACCAATGCTGATGACGCGGTTTTCTTTCACAAGCACCGCCCCTACTTGCAAGCGCGAACAGGTAGATTGTTGTTCCACCAGTTCCGCCATTTTTATAAATAATCTGTGTTTATTCTTCATACTCTTATTATAGTTTATACGCGGGCTATACGGCTACCATTTTTTGAAAACAAAAAATACCGCCGCCACCAAACATAAAAACCCGACGAAGTGATTCCATTTAAAACTTTCTTTAAAATAGATAGCGGAAAACCCGGCAAAGACGAGTAGCGTGATGACTTCTTGCATGACTTTTAGTTGCGTAACGGTAAAATATTCGTGGCCCAGACGGTTGGCGGGCACTTGAAAGCAATATTCTACAAAGGCAATCGCCCAACTGGCTACGATTACCACCCACAACGACGCGCTTTTAAATTTCAGGTGACCGTACCAGGCCACCGTCATAAATAGGTTGGCGATGCACAACAACAGGATCGGTTTAAGCATACCTATATTATATAATTTGTGCGGGCATTAGGGCATTTTGTATGAGCGGAAAGTGTTTCCAAACGCCGTGCGTTGGGTGGCACCAAACAATTTGCAATAACTTCCCGCTTCTCCTTCATATAAAACTCCTGCACTAACTCGTTCCGCGCATGATATTTTTTCCGCTTCATCTTTGTATTTGTTCCCGTTTCCCGGGGAGACTACAAACACAAAACCTCCCCCTTTGTATTTACCGCTTAAACGCCCGGCATAGAGGAGTAATGCTCCCCCATCAGCAGTTTTGTACAACTGCAATGACCAATCTTCATTTGAACGGGTATCTAACGTAAGGTTATACCATCTTTGCGTACCTGTCCAAGGAATTTCAACGGCGAGTTCGTCAAAACCGGACGGATATTCTCCGTTGGCTAACTGATAGGTAAGTGCCGCTTGGCCTACCGTTTTTAGTAAAGTCAGTGCTTGGGTGGCTCTGCTTTTTTCCACGGTTTTTTGGTATTGCGGCACAGCTGCCGCCGACAAAATGCCGATAATGAGAACGACGACTAAGAGTTCTATAAGTGTAAATGCTTGCTGATTTTTCATGCGAAATCTCCTTTATTGTTTTTTTCTGTCCCTTTATTATCGTTTTTTTTTTTGATTTGTCAAGGAAATTTTATGCTCCGACGAAATTTATATATATTAGGTGGGGCTAAAACAGATAACAAAAAAATACCCGGGAGAGCCCCCGGGATGATAAAGGCAAGAGGTTAGGGTTTTGGTGAAATATCCGGCATTCTTAATTGCACGTCAAATCCGGCCAAACGGGAAAGTTTGGAGTCATTAAATTGCAAAATGCGTTCAAGGTAAAATTTCTTTTTTGTAAGTTGGTCAAAATCGGTCGTGTACATTTCCGGCGTGAAAGAAATAACAAAAGTTTTTTGCTCCGGGAAAAGGTTGCTTATAGAATACGGATAGGTGTAACCCAGATGCCCTATACCTCCGTACACAATAAATAAGGCATCGGGGTATACTGCCTGGTATTTTTTAAGGATGTTGAGCCAATAATTGTTACGTATGCGTAACCCTTCACGGGTGGCCCAAAAATCTGTGCTATTGATAAATATTCCGTTTGTGCCTACCACATTCATATCGGAGTCTGCCAGTTCTGTTTCCAGCCCAATGACGGGTATATTTAAGTTTTTGTCTGATTCCAGGTCCGCAAGCATATTTTTGTAAAAGTCATTGACCACAAGATGATTCCTATGATATATAAATTCTGTAAACAAGAAAATTTTACGTTCGGGTTGTTGTCGTTGAAGCATTCTAACTAAGGTGCTAACCGTTGGAAGAACTTGTCGCATGCCGTGGTGTTCACCTAGCAGTAAATAGGACGTATTTTGCGGAATTTGCTTCATTAACCAATTTACATCTTCCTCCGGGTCATGGGTAACTTTTAATTGGGCCCGTTCTAAATCTTTCAGATGAGCGGATGTTTGGTCATACAGTTTGCTATACGAAGTAATACCTTTAATAATTTCGCGGTTTATTCTTCTTTGAAGGTACAGGTTGGCTTGTTCATTATTGGTCAAAAAGGGAACAGTTGGGTACATGTCTTGGGCTTGAAAGGGCACATCTTCCCAATTTATAAAATTACCTTGTACCGGATATCCCCTGGGAAGTAGACGGGACTCCACCCGGTTAAATTTGGAAAGCGCTTGTTTATACGAGATATCCGCCCGCTGTTGCAGAACGTGGGTAATCGCTTTTTGATGACGCGTAGATATCCCGCGTAGCCAACGGCCTGCCTTTTGGGCATGTAGCGTTGTGACGGGTAAAAGAAACGCGCAAATCAGAAAAACCGCTTTTTTATACATATATATAACATAGGGTAAGAGATTTCTGTTTCTGCTCGCAAGAGTCAAAAGGCCTAGCGCGGGTATAGGACTTTTGATACGGTGCAATAAAACCGGGTTTTCGGGTGTTTTATAAAGTAGTGCAAAAAATAAACAGCATAAATCTTGAAATTTATATAATGATACTATGAAGAAATTTTGGTTACTCTATATTGTTTTTTTGGTTTGCCCGCTTGCCGTGCATGCGGCGGATGATTTGTTGCGTTCGGCCGGGCTGTACCCGCAAAACGCCACAGTGCAAGAAAAAGACCCGCTGCGTTTAACGCCGGCCTCCCGGGAAGAAATAGACCAACTTCTTGCCGGCCCGCTTACGGTGGAAGATTGCATCCGTATAGCTCTGGCCCGCAGCCCCAAAGCCGTCAGCGCACAGCTGGCCGTGCAGGAAGCGCACGTGCAGTTAAACTTGGCACGCGGCGAGTTTTTACCGACGGTAAATGCAAATGCCTCGCAAGGGTATTATACGTACGATTCCCCCGGTCGTTCTACGCACGATTACGGTACTCACAACGCGCAAGCACAAGCGCAACTCACTATTTCCGGGTTTACCGATAAAGTGCGTGCGGTAAAAATCAGTAATATGCAAGTGGAACAAGCCGAGCTGAATGTGGCCAACCAGGTTAATTTAATTGCGCGTACCGTAAAGAAAGCGTATTACGCATTGGCATCAGCGCAACGGGCCGTGGATATCCGCCAAAAATCGCGCGATTTATACCAGGAACAATACGACCGTGCGGCGGAATTTTATAAACAAGGCCTTCGCCCGAAAGTGGATGTTACGACGGCAGAAGTCAATTTAAATAACGAAAAATTACGCCTCATCCGTGCGCAGAATTTAGTAAAAACTACCTCTGCCAATTTGGCTAATGCGTTGGGTATTACCACGCCCAAACAGCTCCAAATTGTGCAAGTGGACGATGTGGAACAAATAGATATCCCGTTTAGCGAAGCCGTCAAAACGGCCTACGAAAACCGCCCGGATATTTTATCGGCGCAGACAAATGCCAAAATCGGACAGATGAAAATAAACCAAGCTAAAGCCGGCTATTTGCCGACGTTTACGTTTTCTGCCGGGTTTAATAAATACGACGAAGATTTACGCTTGGATAACGAAGAAAGCAAACTTATGTTGTCCATAGATATACCCATTTTTAGTGCCTTTAAAACGTATAACGGCGTCAAGCAAGCGCGGCTGAACTTGGAAAAAATCAACAATAATAACCGCAGTTTGCTTAACGATGTTTTCTTAGAAGTGCAAAGTGCTTACATCAGTATGCAAGAAGCAAGCGAAAGTATCCCGCTTGCTAAGCTAAATGTAGAAAAAGCTAAAGAAAATTTAGATTTAGCCCAAGGCCGCTACAACGAGGGCATTGGGGATATTATTGAACTTAAAGACGCGGAGGTCGCTTACACCGATGCGGAACTGAGTTTGCTTACGGCGCGTTACGACTTTGCGGCGGCCGTAGCCGATTTAAAACAAGCGATGGGGACCAACTGATATGAAAGAAAAATTACTCAAACTAAAAGAGTTTTGCATCAAAATCTGGCATAAATTTTGGGCGATGGAAAAATGGAAAAAGATAGTCGCTCTAATTGTGCTGTTACTAGCGGCGTGGCTTTTAAAGGGTTGTTTTATTAAGAGCCGCCCCGTGCCGCAATTCCGGTTGGCTACCGTCAAAAAAGGCGATATTGCCGACATGGTAGAAGCGTCCGGGCCGATTAACCCGGTTAATACCACGCAAGTGGGTGCGCTTGTTTCCGGCGAGATTTTAAAAATCTACGTAGATTATAACAGCGAAGTTAAAAAAGGCGACTTAATGGCCGTTATTGACCAAACACAAATTTTAGCCCAACTGGCCGAAGCGCGGGCGAGTCTGTCCTCGGCCAAAGAGGGGTTGGAATCGGCGGAGGTTTCCTACCGCTTGGCCAAGAAAAATTATGAACGCTACCAAGCGTTATTTGATAAAAACTACGTGTCTAAAGTGAATTTGGAGGAGCACGAGCTGTCCTACGCTAACGCGAAAAGTGCGTTAAATGCGGCCCAAGCCAATGTGATCCGCGCCCAATCTAACGTAGATACGGCTGAGAAAAATCTGTCCAACACTAAAATTGTTTCCCCCATTGACGGCGTGGTACTCACGCGCAAAGTCAGCGAAGGCCAAACGATTACCGCCGGGTTTTCCACCCCGGAGCTTTTTGTGGTGGCGCAAGATTTAACCAAAATGCAAATTGAGGCCAAAGTGTCCGAAGCCGATATTGTTAAAATACAAGCCGGTCAAAAAGCCGAATTTACATTGGACGGTTACATCGGCGAAAAATTCAATGGCACGGTGCGTCAAGTGCGTACCAATTATGTGGATAATTCTTCGTCCGCCAGTAACAGTACATCCTATACGGTCATTGTGGATGTCAATAATGAGGACCTGCGTTTAAAACCCGGCATGACGGCCACTATGACGATTTTTACGCAACATAAAGAGGACGTGCTCCTCGTGCCGAACGAGGCGTTGCGCTTTTCCCCCTCTACCAACAAACAAACGTATGCTAACACGGGCGTATGGAAAGCCCAACGCGGCCAAGCGCCTAAACGGGTGGACGTAACGATTGGTATTATTTCTGCCAAAAATACGGAACTTGTATCGGGCGATATAAAAGAGGGTGATAAAATTATCGTCGGCGAAAATAATTTGAAAGCCACCGCCGCCGGTGGTTTTGGCGCACCGCCTCGGATGGGTGGCGGCAATCGCCGCCGTTAATAAGGAGCCGTTTATGGCACTCATTGATACGCGAGATTTATACAAAATTTATAAGCTGGGCGACGTAGAAGTACGCGCGCTTAACGGCGTAAGCGTATCTATTGAGCAGGGCGAATTTGTGGCGGTCATGGGGCCGTCGGGCTCGGGCAAATCTACGTTTATGAATATTTTGGGGTGCTTGGATAAGCCGACGAGCGGTACGTACACTTTGGACGGTATTGACGTAACGGCGACCGATTTATCCAAACTGGCCGGCGTGAGAAACCGCAAAATCGGTTTTGTGTTTCAGGGCTTTAACTTAATTAAACGTACGACGGCGGTGGAAAATGTGGAACTCCCGATGATTTACAACCATACCCCGGCGCGCGAGCGGCGCGAAAAAGCATTGGCCGCGTTAAAAGCCGTGGGACTTGCCGAGCGCGCGTTTCACTTGCCCAACCAACTTTCCGGCGGGCAGCAACAGCGCGTAGCGATTGCGCGCAGTTTAGTGTGCGACGCGCCGATCATTTTTGCCGATGAGCCGACGGGCAACTTAGATACTAAAATGAGTATTGAAGTGATGGAGCTTTTCACGCGGCTTAATAAAGAAATGGGCAAAACCGTTATTCTCATCACGCACGAGCCGGACATTGCCGAGTATGCCTCGCGCCTTATTAAATTTAAAGACGGTCAAAAAATCAGCGACGAGGTGAAATAATTATGTGGGATTCTTTTGTTGCGATTTTTAAAATTTCTTTAAAATCTATTTTCGCCAACAAAATGCGTGCCGCACTGACCAGCTTAGGTATTATTATCGGCGTGGCGGCGGTGATTACGGTGCTTGCCGTCGGCGCGGCTACCAAAAAAAGCATTACCGACCGCTTTTCTAATATGGGTACAAACATTTTATTTTTGCGCCAACCGTGGGACTTGGATGAAAGTATTTCTTCCCCCAAGGACGTAACCATGGACGACGTACGCGCCATACGCGAAGTGGAGGGCGTGTCTGCCGTGGCGCCGTATATTCAAAAAAACTTTGAAGTCAAATACAAAAATACGAGCTTATCGTTGAGCGTTCTGGCAACGGATACGGACATTTTCGGTGCGTATGATTGGGTAGTAGAAAGCGGGCGCGAAATGACTGAACGCGAAATTGATAATTACGCGCAAGTGATGATTTTAGGGGCGACGTCTGCCAAAACGATTTTCGGCGATGTGGACCCGCTTAACAAAACCGTTGTACTGGATAACATTCCGTTTACCGTCGTGGGTATTACCAAAAAAACGGGCTCTACCGGCTTTGGTTTTAACATAGACGAAGGCGCGCTTATTCCCTACACTACGGGTAAAGTAAAAATGAGTTCGGGTGGTTTTGGCGGTAATACAAACCGCCGCGCGTTAGACCGCGTTGTGATCAAAGTAGACGACTTTGACCAAATTGAAAATATGAAAGTGGATATCGCCAACACGGTGCGCAACACGCACCGCATCCACCCCTTAGGCAAAGACGATTTCCAATTAGACGATATGGCCTCGTTTGTGGAGCAAGCTAAAAGCACGGCCAGTACGATTAGTTTATTTTTGGGTGTTATCGGCGTAATTTCGCTGATCGTAGGCGGTATTGGGGTTATGAACATTATGCTTGTTTCTGTGACGGAACGCACGCGCGAAATCGGTATCCGTATGGCGATCGGTGCGACGAGTTGGAATATCCGCATGCAGTTTTTAGGCGAGGCCGTTACGCTTTCTTGCATGGGCGGCCTGGTGGGTATTTTGCTAGGCGTAGTGTTTACACTTCTTGTATCCAAATATATGTCCTTGCAAACCAGTTTAAGCGTATGGGCCGTGTTGGTGTCTGCCGGGTTTTCCGCCGCTACGGGTGTGTTCTTCGGGTTTTATCCGGCGTATAAAGCGTCCAAACTTACTCCCATTGACGCACTACGGTATGAGTAAAAGAGTAGCAAGATGAATATAAATTAAAGTTTCGTCCGCGATATTTATCGCGGACGATTTTATATGTTAGTAAGGCATTTCATAATACGAAGTGGTATAGCCTTCGTATAATTTTTGTTTAGGACAACCAATCACTTTTACGCAAAAATCACCTGGATGGGCAATAGTGGCATTTGTTTCATGACAGAGTATACGGCCTGTTGTGGATGGGTCAAAAGTATAGATATGGTTAAATACAAAACCGGCTCCTCTGTATGGCCCGGTAGATAAAATCGAAAGAGAATTATGAAAACCGTTTCCGCGATTAATGCGCAATTCAAAGGAATCTGTTTTTCGTAGAGCATTGTTAGATGCTAGTAGCCCAGAATCGAGTGGTGATGTGGGGGTTGTTGCGCTTTCTAAACTATCAAAGTCTACGTCCAATTCATCCAATGTAGTAGCATATTCCCCGTTGGCCATAAAATATGTCTGTTGGGCTGTGGCTAAACTGCGTGTGAGAGTGAGCATATTGCTAGCACGGCTTTTCCATACTGCTTTTTGATATTGCGGCACAGCCACCGCCGCCAAAATGCCAATGATAAGAACGACCACTAAAAGTTCAATGAGGGTAAAGCCGTTGACGTTATTAAATAAGTGTCTGTCATGCCGGAAATCTGTAATCCGGCATCTTCGTATTTTATTATGAAATAAGGTTTCTTTTTCTTGTTTAATAACGGTGACAGATTGTTCCAGCGGAAGATCCCGTGTAACAACCTCACGGGATGACAAACTTATTTTATTGTTTTTCATAAAATCTCCTTATATATTTTTTCCGTCCCTTTATTATCGTTTTTTTTTTGATTTGTCAAGTGTTTTTTTATCTGGGTTTGACAAAGGGGGCTTGGAGGTCGTATGAAAAACAAGCAAGCATTTACGCTTATTGAATTGTTGGTGGTAGTTTTAATCATCGGTATTTTGGCGGCGGTAGCGTTGCCACAGTATCAGAAAGCGGTATGGAAATCGCGCAACGCACAATTAAAAACGGCCGTGTCAAGTGTTTATCAAGCACAGACGGCTTATTATTTGGCTAACGGCGAATATGCGGCTAATTTTGCTGAATTGGATATAGACTTGCCGCTGTCTGCCCCGGATATGGGCACTCAAGGAAATGAAGGAATTTGCGGACTCGTTATTTCCGGTAATGATTCGGTACGCCGCGGAAAAGATTTTCAAATTGCGTTAGTAAGCGCGGATCTATCCAACGTGGGTATTATGGGGATGTGGACGGACGGCCCGTATAAATGCAAAGGGTTTAATTACCCCTCGTGGAACAACGAAATGCTCTGTGTTGAAACAAATGGTTTTGGCACAGACGGCGATTTTTGCCCCAAGATAGAACAAGCCGCGTTTTTGCAAAACGGAAACGGGGTCAAGTATTACAAATTAAATTAGGCAGGATGTTTCACCGCGCCCGCCCTCTTTTCCAGGGGGCGGGTTTTTTTTATAATTTAGTGTGCAATAAAATTTTAAAGTTCGGTGTTATATAACTATGGACTCCATAAAAGATATACAAAACGATGATAGCTTGGTCGCTTCGTTTTGTGACGGTAATAACCAAGCGTTTGAAGAACTGGTGATGCGGTATAAAAATTCGCTTTATCAATATATTCTCTCGCTTGTGAAAGACGAAAGCGTGGCCGAAGATGTGTTTCAGGAAGTGTTTATTTCGCTATTTAAACACGCTAAAACATATCAGGCGCAAGGAAAGTTTAAAGCATGGCTATTTTTGGCGGCGCGCAACAAAGTATTAAACTATTGGCGCGACCATAAAAATAATACATCCTTGGACCAAACTGACGACGACGGAAATGCGTATTTGCAAGACACGCTTTCGGATAATTCCCGCCCGGTGTTAGATGAACTGAACTGGCGGGAATTACAAGAAACGGTGCGGCAAGCCATAGAGCAGTTGCCGCCGCGCCAAAAAGAAATGATGTATTTACGGCAATATATGTCGTTCCAAGAAATTGCCGATACGGTACAAAGACCGTTAGGCACGGTGCTGGCCGATTGCCACCGGGCCGTCAAAAAAGTAAGGCAGTTAATCGCGCAACAAACCGCGCAAGAGGAAATGTTATGAAACCGTGTGAACAAATTTTATTATACGCGCAAGGGGAATTGAACGCCGAGGACAAAACCGCATTTGAAACGCACCTTAAAACGTGCGGTGCGTGCCAAGCGGAGCTGAAGTTTTTGGCGAAGTTGGACGAGGGCTTAACTCCCCCCGCCGCCCCGCAACGTGCGGTGGATAAGCTCTTTGCACGCACGACGCGCAAAAAATCAATTTGGGCGCGGTTTAAGTGGGAGTTGGCGGGCCTTACCGTGGCGGCGTGTGGTGCGTTTGTGTGGACGTTTTTGCCCGCACACCAAGCGTTTAACGCACACGAATTAGTGGCGTATATGAATATTTCCGCAGACGATGAATATGGATCGTTTGCGCAAGAATTAACCGATATGGAAAATTATTTTTAGGAGGCAGTTATGACAAAGAAACTTGTAGTAGCGTTGTTGGCCGGCGTATTATTTGCCCCGGCGTTTGCCGCCGAAGTAGCGGCCCCTGCCAAAGCGGACGGACGTCCGGCGATGGCGGAAAAGAAAGGTGAGTTTTTAAAAGCGCAAAAAGAACACCGCGCTAAAATGAAAGCCACCGAAGAAAAAATGGAAAAATTGGTCAAGGAATATAAAAAGCTCAAAGGCAAAAAACAAGAAGCCAAAAAGGCCGAAATTGTCGCCGAAGTGGAAAAGATCCACGCCGAGCAATTAAAATTCAAACAAGAGCAATTAGATAAATTTGCCCAACGTTTGGAAGAAATGAAAAAGCATTTGGACGAAGAAAAATCGGCCGACGGTCAAAAAAAGTGGGTGGACGAAAAAACCACTGCCCTTATTGAAAAAGACGGCGATTTAAAAGTGCTTTTTGCCCCCAAAGGCGAGATGCGCGGTCCGAAAATGGATGGCAAAAAAGGCAAGGGGTTTTTTAAATTCCGCAAAGGCCATAAAGGCCCGAAAGACGGCGGACGCGTAGGTCTTAATCCTCCTCCGCCCCCGCCGGTAGAAGAAAAATAAGGACGACTCTATAATAACACACCCCCGGTTTATCGCCGGGGGTGTTTTATGAGACGTTTTTTGTTTATTGAACATAATAAGAGACATATCCTAATTTGCGCCCCTCGGGAGTTATAAGACCTGAATTACTATTTCTTACGTTCCCTCCAAAAGATTTGCAAATTTTTTGTTCGTTACTGACACAGGTATGTAATTCCCATGGTTCACCTGTATCGTAAGCATAATAATTAGTGTATGCTAAACGATATTGTTTATCTCCACAAAGTATCACTCCATACATACTATTTTGCACGGGTAGTTCTACGCAACAGTATATTTTATCGGAATATCCGCAAAGGGTAGTAGTATCGCTTGTTGTTATCATCCCTGACGGTAAACTCACATCCAATACATCTAACGAATCGGGCCATGCTCCGCTGGCTAAATGATAAGTATGTATGGCTTTGGCAATACTATCCGCTAGCGTGCGGTACGTGGCAAAGCGTGCTTTCCCAACGGCTACTTGATACTGCGGCACGGCCACGGCGGCCAAAATACCGATGATAAGCACGACTACCAAAAGCTCTATAAGCGTGAATGCTTGTTTGTTGTTCATATTGTTTGCTCCTATTTGAAAAATTTGCAACACTTTATTATCGTTTTTTTTTTTTGATCTGTCAAGGAAAATTTTTAGTCTGACGGAATTAACGCAAGTTTGAGGGCTGTTAAACGGGATAAGAAAAGCCAAAAAAACACCCCCGGTAAAAAACCGGGGGTGTGCCGTTACGTCTGAAATACTAATTATTTTTTAACAATTCAGCCCAAGCATCGCGCTCGTTTTTGAGTTGCTTTTTGGCCGCGTCTAATTGGTTTTGCACTTGTTCTTGTGCAGCTTGTGCGGCTGTTTTTTTGCCGGAAGCTACTTCGGCCGCGGTTTTGGCTTGTTCATATTGTTGTTTGGCTTCCAACAATTTTTGGCGCGTTTCAGCCGATTTTTCCAACGCTTGTTCCAACGTAATGGTTTGGGCGGCGGTTTGGGTGGCGGCGGTATTGCCCGTCGTGCCCGTAGTGGCACAGCCGACAGTCGCCAGTGCCAAGATCAGTAATGCGATTTTTTTCATGATACTCTCCTTACTAAAATAACTTAATACTCTTTTATTCTATAAAATTTTATGCTTTTTTCCCTATTAAAAAAAGTTTGTACAATAAAATAAACGGGAGGAAACAATTATGACTATTTTAATTTTATGTATCGGTATGGCGATTGGCGCGGGGCTGATGTATGCGTGGCACGCGGCCCAACTCAAAACAATTTTGGCGGCACATATGGGCGCGTTGGCGGTGGAAAAGGCCCGCTTAGAAGAAGAAAACCGCAGTTTGCGGCGCGAAAAGGAACTGATTGAGAAAAATTTTAAAGAATTATCCGCTACGTACAAAGCGCAATTTAGCGAGTTGGCGGCTAAAATCTTAGACGATAAAACCAAAGGGTTGGAAGTGAAAAATGCCGAAATTTTGGCCCCCCTTCGCCAAGATTTGGAAAACTTTGTCAAAAAAGTGTCCGATATGGAACGCCAAAACACCGCCGCGCAAGCACGGTTGGAAAAAGGATTGGAAGGTGTGATTAAATCTACCGAAAAAATTGACCAAAGTGCGGTGCACCTCACCAACGCGATTAAAGGCGAATCAATCGTACGCGGCAGTTGGGGTGAAGAAACATTAAAACGCATTTTGGACGCTGCCGGTATGCAAGAAGGCGTGGACTATTACCAACAAGTTTCCGACGAGGGAAAACGCGTAGATGTGCAAGTGGCTTTGCCGGGTGATCGTTGGATAGTGGTGGATGCGAAAACGCTGTTTAATCATTACATTAACTACTTCAACGCACAGGATCCGAAAGCCAAAAAAGACGCGCTCAACGAACACGTCAAGGATGTTAAAAAAACAATCAAAGATTTAAGCAGTAAAAAGTATTACAAAAAGTTCCAAGACCAAGGCGATAAAATTCAGCCCGATTATACGCTCATGTTTGTGTACCCCGAAAGTGCATTACTCGCCGCCGTAGAGGCCGACCCGGATATTTTAAGCGAGGCATGGAAAAATAACATCGCGCTCGTGTCGGCCACGTCGCTGATGAGCACGCTGAAAATGGTTTCCAAACTTTGGGATATTGATAAACAACATGAGTATATGGAAGATTTAAAAGATGATATTTTAAAACTCATGGAAAAATTTAACGATTTTCTCGTCAATTTCGCGCGTGCCGAACAAGCAATCACCAACGCGGCGGAGTCCGTCAAAATTGCACGCGGCCACATTGACGGCAACAAAGGCGCACTCTTGCCCGTTGCCCAACGCATTGTGGATATTTACGAAGTGCCGCTTACCAAAGACAACACGCGTCTTTTAAAGCGCGGCGAGTATAATTACAACGGCTTAAAAGCCAAAGAAAAACCTGCGCTTACCGAGCCAAAAGAATAAATTATCTTGTTGGAAATTTTTTGTTTTCCCCCGCTTTTGTTACCCAAAAGCGGGGTGTTTTTATTTGTTTTCTCGTCGGTAAATAATAAAGCAACAATGCAAAAACAGTGTTGCTACAATTAAGTGAAAGTTGGCTCTTGATTTGCCTGCCCCCGGCAAGGGGGCTTGACATCGTTTTTTTTTTTGCTACATTTTATTTAATGATAAAAAGGAGGTTGTATGAAAAACAAACAAGCATTTACGCTTATTGAATTATTAGTGGTAGTGTTAATCATTGGTATCTTAGCGGCGGTAGCCATGCCGCAGTATCAAAAAGCAGTGGAAAAATCGCGCGCTACACAGGCGTTAACATTACTCAAATCTGTGGGGCAAGCGGTAAATGCCTATCACTTAGCCAGTGGGACATCGCCGGAGAGTTTTGATGAATTATCTGTTGATATCCCCGCGGGTTGGACGGGAACGGAACAAGCCGTTCAATTTGATAATTTAATGAAAGATACACGTTCTAACGGCGATTGGTCCTTACAGTTGTTTCAATCAGACTTGTCCGGCACGATGCTTTTTATGGTCCGGCTGAACGGGCCGTACAAAGGGGGCGGGTTTATGTTGAATGTTATTTCTCCGACCGGAGAAACGTCTGCGGCTATTAAATGCCGGGAAACACGCGCTTCAGGTATTGTTTTTGAGGGAGAGCCGGGCGATTATTGTGTAAAAATTATGCGGGCTACGTATGATTCGCAAAGCGAATCGGTACGTGTATATTTATTGCCCTAATTTTACCCTTTCATAAAAAAACGATTGTGTCCGTCGTCATCGTCGTTATAGTTATGGCCGTCGGGGTTGTTCCATGCCCAAAAATGCGCGATAAACAAATAACTGCCCAGCCCCGTCAAAAATGCACTTAGCCCGTAAAACGCATGTCTAAAATGCCACTCGTATCCTTCGGTGCCGAGCCATTTGTGCATATAGTCCCAGTCGGGCAACGTTTCCGGCCCGGCGTTTAACAAAGAAATAACCGGGTCTAAACTGCATCCCGCGTAATGCCCAACACTATAACACGCAATTGCCAAAAGCAGCAAACATACATCTGCCTGAATTTCTTTTCCCCGCCGTAAAAACGAAAAATAAGCTAACAAAGGCACGCCCAATTCCATGAGCGTTCCCCCCCATATTGTCATTTTAAAATTACCGAAGAAAAGCAGGCGGAAAATCGGGTGTCCGGCTTCGTGGATGCCAATGGTCATCAGCCACAACACGCCCGCAAACGGATTATGGCGCGGCCCGACGAACCATTGGTACGTAAAATACGTTACAAGCCCGATAAATAAAACCCCTTTCCACCCGTATTTCCAAAACAGCGGACCTTTGCGGTACGGGTCAAAAATATCCCAAAAATTATCCCATAACTGTCTCATAGCGTTTTTATTGTAGCAATTTTGCCGGAGCAAAAAAAGGTTAGTTTTTTGATTGGTTTTCGTCGGAAATTATTTTTCTAATCTATTTTTCCGCTTTCGCGCGGGCGGCCGGATTGCTACTTTAGATAAGATGTAAAAATTATCTGGGAGGAAATTATGATTAAAAACTTACGCGCTTTTGCGCTCTTAGCGGTTGTTTGTTTACCGTCCGTAGCGTTTGCGCAACTGTATGTAGAAGAAGACGTAAGCGAAACCGTTTGGCTCACACCTGTCAAACACGAGCAACGCTTGCAAGAACGCCGAAAAACGGCCCAAGGCCCGGTGTTGGATCCGATGGAAAAACTCGTCCGTCAAGGTAAAAACGAGTTAAGTAAAATCGGTTTAGAAGTAGGTATGGATATTTCGTACCTCGCCCAACGCGCCGCGCCTAACGGCAAAAACACGGCTATTCAAGGGGTGTATTACCCGTACTTGACGTGGAACTTGTTTAAAGACCGCGCGATGGGGTCCGGCCAGTTAAACATTAACTACACGCTCGTGCGTTACTGGGGTACGTCGGCGGCTACGTTACAAAACCGCGTGGATACCGCGCTGGCGTTTAACGACTATCCGGCCAATCAGGAAATTTTTTCGCAATTTTCCTACACGCACACGATGCCGGGAAGTTGGGATTGGATGAGTATTACGCTCGGTCAATTTCCGCTCTACAACTTTGACGGTACGCAGTATATTGACAACCAACAAACGGCTCTAATGAACTATGCGCTCTCGCAAAATGCGACCAGTGCCTATCCGTCGGCCTCTTTAGGTGCGTACGCACAAGCGCAACTGGGCAAATGGACGTTAGCCGCCGGATACCAAGACGGTACCAACATTTCCGGCGAACACATCCATTTAGACGAAGCGTTTAGCGGTAAATATACGCTGTTTGGTTCTATCGCGTGGAACCCAAATTTTGAGTTGGGCCAAGGCCAATACAGCGTGCTGTATTATTACCAACCGTCGGTTTCCAAACAACCCGGCGACGTAAACGGTTGGTCGTTTAATATGCAACAAAACATGGGCGAAAACTGGGCGATGTTCGGCCGCGCCAACGGATCTGACAAGGGCGTTACCGGGGCCAAATATTCCTACGCGCTGGGTATGGCGATGCTAAACCCGCTTCACCGTAACGCCGCAGACGCGATTATCGCCGGTATTGCTTACAACGATTTAAGCAAAAGTGCTTACGGCAATTTGCCCACCATGCGCGATAACGAAATGGCGTTAGAGCTCCAATGGATTTGGGGCATTGGCAATTGGATTACCATTACGCCCGACGTGCAATTCTATCCGAAAGTCGGTTTAGACAATTCGCACGATTCGGCCACGGTAGTCAGCTTACGCACAACGATTATGCTGTAAAAATAAGGAGAAAAAATCATGGAAAAAAATGAACTCGTATTAGGTACTCGCTATCCGACGCTCGCCTTTATCACCGGCGGTGCCGGACAGGCCGCGGACGGCATCCCGCCGCAACCGTTTGAGACGTTCTGCTACGACTCGGCACTCATGCAAGCGAAAATTGAAAACTTCAACATTGTGCCCTATACCTCGGTGTTGCCTAAAGAATTACACGGCAATATCGTGCCCGTTGACAAAGTAACGCCGTACTTCAAACACGGGGCGGTGTTGGAAACTATTATTGCCGGCAACGGCGCGCGCATAGAAGAGCACAAAGCTATTGCCACCGGCGTGGGCGTGTGTTGGGGTAAAGACGCGCAAGGCAAACTTATCGGCGGTTGGGCGGCCGAATATGTGGAGTATTTTGATACGCCCATTAACGACGAAATCGCCGAAGGTCATGCGCGTATGTGGCTTAACAAATCGCTTAACCACGAATTGGAAATCCGCGGTGTACAAAAACACAGCGATTTCCAAATCTGGCACAACTATATTAACATCACCCAACCGTTTGCGTATTGCTTGACGTGTATGGGTTTCTTAAACTTCAAATTCGCAGAACCCGTGAATTTGAAATAGTCATTTTTGGGGGATAATATGGGAGAAAAAAATCAATCTGCCGCCAAACTGGGCGTAATCGGTTTAGCGTGTATTGTGATTAGTTCCATGGTTGGGGGCGGGGTTTTCTCCCTCCCCCAAAACATGGCGGCCGGGGCCAGCGCGGGAGCGGTGTTACTCGCGTGGGTAATTACCGGCGTGGGGATGTATTTTATCGCCAATACGTTTAGCGTACTCTCGCGCGTAAAACCGGATTTGACGTCGGGTATTTATATGTATGCACGCGACGGTTTCGGGCCGTACGTCGGCTTTACCATTGGTTGGGGGTATTGGCTGTGCCAAATCTTTGGCAACGTAGGATATGCCGTTATTACCATGGACGCGCTCAATTACTTTTTCCCCCCGCATTTCGCGGGCGGAAATAATTTGTTGTCCATTGTGTGCGGCTCGGTGCTTATCTGGGTTTTTAACTGGGTGGTATTGCGCGGCGTTAAACAAGCGGCGATTTTAAACGTCATCGGTACGATTGGTAAATTGGTGCCGTTACTTACGTTTTGTTTGATTATGCTACTGGCTTTCCATTGGGATAAATTTGACACCAACTTTTGGGGTCATTTAATGGAAAACGGCAAATCGCTGGGCAGTTTGCCTGCGCAACTAAAAAGCACCATGCTCGTCACGCTGTGGGCATTTATCGGCATTGAAGGGGCGGTGGTATTATCCAACCGCGCCAAAAGCCAAGCGGCGGTAAGCAAAGCGACGTTCTTAGGTTTTGTGGGTTGTTTAGTCATTTATATCGGGCTGTCCGTGCTTCCGTTTGGGTTTTTGTCGCAAGCGGAAATTGCCAATGTAGCCAACCCGTCCACGGCGGGCGTTTTGGCAAAAGTCGTCGGGCCGTGGGGCGCGGTGTTTATGAACTGCGGGCTTTTGATTGCGGTGCTTTCGTCGTGGCTGGCGTGGACGATGATTGCCGCCGAAGTGCCCGCCGCTGCGGCTGAAAACGGTACGTTCCCTAAAATTTTCGCCAAACAAAATGACGCGGGCGCGCCGTGCGTTTCGTTGTGGATTACCAGCGCGATTATGCAACTGGCAATTTTAATGGTCTATTTTTCCAACAACGCGTGGAACACCATGCTTTCTATCACGGGCGTTATGGTGCTCCCGGCGTATTTGGCGAGTACCGGCTATTTATGGAAACTGGTGGAAGACGGCGAATATGCCAAAATTACTTCTACCGGGCGTGCCGCCGCGCTGTTTACGTCTATTATGGGCACGGCGTATGCGGTGTGGCTCTTGTACGCGGCCGGGGTAAAATACCTGTTTATGGCGGTAATTTTCCTGGCGGTGGGTATCCCGGTGTTTATGCGCGCTCGGCGTGAACAAGCCCCGGATAAACCGGTGTTTAGCGGCGGCGAAAAAGTAGTTGTAACGCTACTGGTTATTTTTGCCGTTGCCGCATTGTGCATGATGTGCCGCGGACATATACACGTGTAAGAGTTATTAGACGGTAGAGAAAAAACAGGCCCGAAGAATTTTCTTCGGGCCTGTCTTTTAATATCTCCAACCAATATAATGATTTTCTGAGACAACGTCGGGCGAGTTTTTGCCTGTTTCCGCTCTGCAAATTTGAGAAGAAAATGATGTTACTGTGGCAGCCGAATACATGGCGTAGCACAGGGTGCGTGCTCCCTCTGGATTGTTGGAAAACATCTTTTGGTAGCGTATTTTGATTTGTGTGTTTTCGCAGTAAACGCCTTTATTTCCATCAGGATTGTGTAAAAGATAGCAAGAAACATTAGGCATCGGACAGCGTCGGTTTTCCTGTGAGGTGCAACCGGACAAATCTACATCTAATTCGTCAAAATTCATTGTGTAACTTCCGTTGGCCATATAATATACTTCTGCGGCTTCGGCAATGCTTTTTGTTAAATTTTTTAAGGTAGCAAACCGACTTTTATATACAGCCATTTTATACTGCGGCAACGCTACCGCCGCCAAAATGCCGATAATAAGTACAACAACTAAAAGTTCAATAAGCGTAAATGCTTGTTTGTTTTTCATGAAAAAGCTCCTTGGTTGTTTTTTTTACTGTCCCTTTATTATCGTTTTTTTTTTTGATCTGTCAACCCCCTCTCCGCTTTTTAACGGCTCGCTATTGGGCGGAGTAACGGCGACAACTATTTGCTTGCCGTGTGTCAAAATGTTACTATGCAAGAAAGGAGATAACTATGAGCGATTTTCAAGAGACAGTTAAACTGATCAAAAATGCGTCCTACGGGGTTGTTTTTACCGGGGCGGGAATTAGTGTGGAAAGCGGTATCGCGCCGTTTACGGGCGCGGGCGGGCTGTGGAATCAGTACGACCCGAAATATATTGAAATCAATTTCTTTATGACTAACCCGCAGGAAAGTTGGCGCGAGATGAAGAAGATTTTCTTTAACGATATGCACGACGCTACGCCCAACAAAGCGCACGAAATCGTGGCGGAGCTTGAAAAGCGCGGCAACGTCAAAGGCGTCATCACGCAAAATATTGACGGACTTCACCAAAAAGCGGGCAGTAAAAACGTGCAGGAATTTCACGGGACGATTTACACGCTTTCATGTGTGCGTTGCGGCAAGCAATACAATTTAACGGATATTGATTTGTCGCAAGATCCGCCGTGTTGCAATTGCGGCGGCGTACTAAAACCCAACTTTGTGTTTTACGGCGAAGGGATCCCCCCCGCCGCGTACCAAAATTCGCTTGAAATGGCGCAAAATTGCGACGTGATGCTTGTGGTGGGAACGGCCGGGCAAGTGATGCCCGCGTGCGGAATGCCGATGGTAGCCAAAGAATTTGGTGCGAAAATTATTGAAGTAAACCCGCAACCGTCGTCGTTTACCAATTCTATAACCGATTATTATTTCCCGCAGAAAGCGACGGAATTTTTTGCCGCACTGGAAAAAGAGTTGTAGGAGAAAATGGGGTTAGTCCCTTAGGTTCATCGGTGAGTGTTCTCTCCACCGGATATCCGCGCCGGACAACTTGATGAGTTCCGGATCGTTAAATTGAATAATAGGAGTTCGGACAAATTGGAGAGAGGTGGCAATATCAAAATTCGTTCCTTCAAGATTCCAACTGTTATTTTTCCACTCAAGCCCCGGAACAAAGGATATGACGCGGGTTTTCGGTCCGGCGAGAGCATCTCCCAGAGAATAAGGTTGTGAATATTCCACGTGTGCTCCTCCGGCGTAGATGATAAGCAGAGCATCGGGGTGGTCTTGGTGGACCTGTTCAATAGTTTTTAGGAAACGCGCATTACGTAACCGTACCCCTTCCAGTGAACCTACCCACGTATGTGAAGCGTCCAATTGGTTAATTTTATCCAGTTCTGTTTTTTCTGCAATATTGCTGGAAAAATCGTTGAACATAAAATCCGGTTCAAGTCCAATGACGGGAATGCCCAGCTGTCGGAAGTGTTCCCAAAAAGGTTTGTAGGCAATCATATCTCCGGTTAACGGAGTAGAAGTTTCCCACACGATTCCTTCCGGTAAAAATTCGGTCAGTATAATAATTTTGCGTTCCGGTTGGGCGAAATAGTGAAGATACCGGATAAACCGCAAGATTTGTGCTTTTGTATCTATGCGATAATGACATTCCCCCAATAATAAATACGAAAGATCTTTTGGAAGTTGGGCTGCTATCCAAGGAAGGTCTTGATCGGAGGTATGAGTGATAGGAGTTCTATCCTGTTTGAAATCATTAAGTCGCTGGCCTATTTCTTGGTACCAAGTAACAAGTTGAGGATACCACTTGGCTTGTTCGCGGTTGTTGCGTGCCAAAAAATATAAACTCAACTGTTCTGGTTTTTGCAGATAGGGTACTTGCGGATAGAGATTTTTAGCCGGCTCCGTTAAATTTTGAGAAAGAGCTATTCCATTGCGTAACTTAATTGGCGAAAATTGCGGGTGAATTGTGGGAGAATTAGCGAGCACTTGTTCAAAAAGTTCACTAGAGGTTTGGACGCGTCTTATAAGCGTTTGGGTAATTCGGGCGGATTGTTCCGGCGAAATCGGTGCCGCAAAGCGTTCCATCTGGCGGTTGCGGAAAGAGGGCCCTTGCGGGGAAACGGTTGGGTTTGCCGCCGCTGCGCCCGGCAGGTTTGATAAAGTTGTGGCGGTCAATCCGGCGGTAGGGACTGCTGTTACGTTTGATAAATTAGGCACCACCGAGGTTGTTATACCGTTAGACAGCGTGAAATGGGTATGGGTCTGTATTTTTGGTAATTCCAATATAGGTTTGTGCGAGAGTGCCGCTTTGCCCGCTTTTACTATCGCACCGGAACGCCCCCCTTGTGCGCACAAGGGATACGCAAAAAATAGCAACAATGCAGATAATGTAAATAATCGTTTCATAAAATATATGCTTGTACGGTTTTTACTTTAATTTACGTCCTAACTTTATTATAATGCTTGAGGGGCTAAATAGCATGGGCCAAAGGGCCTAGATCGGGTGTGTTTTAAGACCTAGGGAAAATGGACAAAAAATACCGCCCGAAAAGGGCGGTATTTTTTTCCGGCAACTTAAATTAGTTTTTGGACGGCAAGCAGTAGAGCACCAGTAATACGATCCAACCGATTACCGGCAACAACAGAAATAGCAAGAACCACGGGCTGAAACCACCGTCGCGCAAGCGGCGTGCCGCAATGGCTAAAGAGGGCAACAAAATCGCTAACGAGCAAATGTTGGAAATCATTACTCCGGTGTCGCCAAATAAACCGATGACGAACAAAATGATCCACACAAACAGTACATACAACCAGTATTGTTTGCGGGTAGCGCGGCCTGCAAAATCAATATAGTGATTTTTAATCGGATCAACTAAATACGTCTTAAGTGCGTTCATAACTCACTCTCCTTTTTTAAGTATTACTGCTACTGATAACATACCATAAAAAAGACACTCTTGCAAGTGAATTTATATTTAGAATTGTTACACACAATAGGCCGCCAGGAGCGTGGCGGCCCGGTAACCTAAAGGCAAAATTTAATCACGCAATAGCGGCACTTTGATTTGCGCGTCAAAGCCGGCTAAGCGGACGAGTTTGGGATCGGTAAATTTTAGTACACGCTGGGTAGCAAAATTACTGTTGGTAACTTGATCAAAAGGCGAGGTGTCCAGCATGTGCCGCCTATCGGGGCAATTCGGGTCGTACTGCGGATATATTCCGGCAACAAAGGTGGACGGCCCGGCCAATTTTTGACCTAGCGAGTGGGGACGGGAATAGGTAATATGGGCTTCTCCGGCGTAAATAACAAATAAGGCGTTCGGGTATTTTTCCCGGTAGGAGCGTATCAATGCCAGCCAACGTTGGTTGCGCAGGCGCAGGGCTTCCGGCGAGGCCCAAATGATTTCTCCTTGGGCAGAAGCAGATAGCGTAAGATCTAAATTGTCTTCTACAAATTGGGGCTCTAATCCGATGACGGGAATATCTAGTATAGAGGCAAACTGCCAGGCGGGTATGTAGGAACGTAAACGCGGGCGTAAGTCCGGGTCACCCCAAATTTTCCCTTCCGGCAAAAATTCGGTAAACACAAATATTTCGCGTTGCGGCTGAAGTTCTTTAAGTTCCTCAAGCAGTTTAGCCACATTAAAAGCTATTTCCGGGAAACCGTGAATTTCGGCAATTAGCAAGTTGGATATTTGCGGGGAAATTTGCATGGCCAGCCAGAACATATCTAATTCTTGCTCGTGCGTAATGTTTTGTTGATTTCGGAAAAAATCTTCAACATGTGTGCCTACATCTTGCAAATAGCGTTGATAAAAGGGCAGTTGTTTTGATAATTGCCGATTATTTTGCGCCAAAAAATAATTGGTCAGTTGGTTTTGGTTCGTCAAAAAAGGCGCTTGCGGGTACAGTGCTTTGGGTACGACCGGAATCTCTCCCGTTACGCGCACACCCGCCGTTGCTTGCAAAAACCGTTGTGCTTGCGGAAATTGATTTTGGGTTTGCACCGCTGTTATATAACTGCGCTGCACGCGACTTTCTAACGCACCGGATATTTGCCGGGCGTGTGCCGGAGCTTTCCAAAAATTCTTAACACCTTTGGCGGCTTGCTTGAGCGGCTGTGCCGAGCCAAACCCGGACAACAACACACACATCAGTCCCGCAGATATACATTTTCTAATCATATTTATATTCTAGGATAAAACCGTAAAAATTGCGTGGGCCAAAAGGCCTATCCCGGATAGATTTTGGACCTAGGGCAGACGCAAAAAAGGCCGCCGGGAGTTCGGCGACCTTGACGGAAACCGCAGTTGCGGTTATTTTAGTTTTTTGCCTTGTTCCAACATCAGCGTATAGGTGGTGATGTCGGTTACTTCGGCAGGACCAAAAAACTGAATCGGACCGGGGAACACGAATTGGTCTTGTTCTGCCCAGATCGTGCGGTTTTTGGCGAGGTATTTAAACGGCTCGCCTTTTAACTCCACGAGGGCTTTTTTGATGACCGGTTTTTCTTTGCCTTTGCGCCGTTCAATGTTCATCATCATCGTA
Source organism: Candidatus Avelusimicrobium caledoniensis (assembly GCF_902756455.1). Lineage (NCBI taxonomy): Bacteria > Pseudomonadati > Elusimicrobiota > Elusimicrobia > Elusimicrobiales > Elusimicrobiaceae > Candidatus Avelusimicrobium > Candidatus Avelusimicrobium caledoniensis. Next base: position 58,338 of record NZ_CACVRB010000005.1, read on the forward strand.
AGCGGCACGCCGCCCACTTCCCAATCTTGCGCTTTGCGCGTTAATTTGCGCACGGACGAGAGATAGCCCGAGCATTTGTTAAGAGCCAGCACGGCCGCGTTGTAGCCAAGCGCATAGGTGTAGTTGGCGTCAAACGTAGACGGTACCCCGCAGCGGCCTTCGTAGCCGAAGAAGTGGGTAATGGTTGCAAATTTGCCCGTGTATTTGCCCGCTTTTTTGAGTGCGGCCAGTTCTGTTTTAATCATTTCAACGAGCAATTTTTCCGTCTCAATTAAAGACACTTGCACGTTGCCGTGCGGGTCGCGGTCCAACATGAGTTGGCGGGCGATGCCGTCGGGCAGAGAGCGCATTAAATCAGCCAGTTTTTTAGGAAGTTTGGCTAAGATAAATTCTTTTTTCTGGGCCGGGGTGGCGAGTTTAGCTAGTGCGGCTTCGTGGTCGGCTAAAGCGTCATTAAGCGCGCCGATCAGTTCCTTCATTTCCGGGATAAACTCAATGAGTCCTTCCGGTACGAGCACGATACCGTAATTTTTGCCCGCTTTGGCGCGTTTGACAATCAGGTCCACTAAGTTTTTGACCACTTGTTTAAGCGTCATTTTTTTAGCTAATACTTCTTCACCGACGAGCACGGCGTTGGGGTGTGTTTTTAAACCCACTTCCAACGTAATGTGCGACGCACTGCGTCCCATCAAACGTACAAAGTGCCAATACTTGCGCGCGGAGTTCATGTCGCGCTCAATGTTGCCGACGAGCTCTGCGTAAATTTTGGTAGCCGTATCAAACCCGAACGACGCTTCAATGTGTTCGTTTTTAAGGTCGCCGTCAATCGTTTTCGGCACGCCGATCACGCTGATATCTACGTGTTGTTGCTTTAAATATTCGGCAATTACGCACGCGTTGGTGTTGGAGTCGTCCCCCCCTACTACCACAAGCGCGTCCAATTTGTTTTTAATGAGATTGTTTTTTGCGGCGGTTAATTGTTCGTCCGTCTCAATTTTGGTACGGCCGGATTGAATTAAATCAAACCCGCCCGTGTTGCGGTACGCTTGCATAAGCGCCGGGGTGATTTCTACAAGTTTATTGTCCACAATTCCGCTGGGCCCGCCCAAAAAACCAAACAGTTTATTTTTGCTATTGGCCTTTTTAAGACCGTCTAATAAACCGCCGATGACGTTGTGTCCGCCCGGGGCTTGCCCGCCGGAAAGTACCACACCCACGCGCACAGCTTTTTTGCATAGTGCGGCATTGTTGCCTTTAACAAATGTAACCGCCGGAAGGCCATACGTATTGGGGAAAATCTTTTTGACGGTGGCTTGGTCGGCTACCGATTTAGTAGGTTTGCCCAGTTTGGGTTTCACAAACGCCGGACCCTTTTTTAAGATGTTAGGGAGCACGGGCTGAAATTTGGCGCGGTGCTCTTGCAACGGTGAACAAGCACATTTTTTGACAGACATGTTACGCTCCTAAAATATAGAAATAAGACTTCATCTATATTATACAAAAATGAGGTTGTGCGGCGGCAGTACAACGCTACTGGTACATAAAATATTCGTTCCATACATTATTTGCCAGATAGGGTGTATTATTCCCTGTGATGCTGGCGCAAACTTTATTCTCTAAAGGATAGTCTTTATGAGCTGAACAGGAAAAAGGGACGCGTGCGCCCCCGCGGCCATATACAGTTTCATTATAAAAAATATTCCAAAACCATTTAGGTGTTTTTTTGTCCCAAATTTGAGCGTGCTGTTCTACCAAAACAAACCTATATTTTTTTTGGGCGGCTGAAAAATCAAGGCCTAATTCCTCTAGATCGGTAGCATATACTCCGTTTGCCAGATGATAGGCCTGTTGGGCTTGCGCGATAGCGCGGCCCAGTACCAAAGATTCCATCATGCGGCTTTTGAGTACCGTTTTTTGATATTGCGGCAACGCCACCGCCGCCAAAATACCGATAATGAGGACAACTACTAATAATTCAATGAGCGTAAATGCTTGCACCGCGCTCGTCATTCTGGAAAGTTTCTGTCCAGAATATAGCGCGGTGTCCGCCCCTATATTCCGTACAAAGACACTACGGAATGACGAAGGGGCGGGGTACCCTTGTTTAATAACGGTGACAGATTGTTCCAGCGGAAGATACCGTGTTCGCCCGTCCGGCAAGGACCGGTATGACAAACTTGTTTTATTGTTTTTCATATTGCGTGCTCCTTGTGATTTTTTGTCCAACACTTTATTATTGT